>NZ_JAFMZG010000029.1:0-77583 GCF_049132125.1 Pseudomonas sp. NFX5 | reverse complement strand
GGTGAGCGGGCAAGCCCGCTCACCACAGCAAGCCCGCTCACCACCCAGTAAGCCGGCGTCCACAAACGCGGTGTGCCGTTCGACAAAGTCGGCACTCAACTCGATGACCCGGCGGTATTGCAGGTCGACGGTGATCATGTGGTAGCAGTTGTCCAGCAGGATCTTGGTCACCGGGCCGCCCAGGTGACGCTCCACGTAATCGGCGTTCCAGCGGCTGGTGATGTCGTCCTCGAGGGAGTGCAGCACCAGGGCCGGCACCTTGACCTTGGGCATGCGTTTCCTGACCACGGCGTTCATGCGGTGCAATTCGCGCACCGTGATGCCTTCCATGGTCAGCAAACCGGCTTCGCTGCTCTGCCCTTCCTTCATCTGCCGCTCGACGATTGCCCGCAGGCGTTCGTTCTTGATGCCGTAGGGCGGCTTCTCTTCGAAGCGGCAGATGTGCACGCCGAACGGAATTTTCATCAGCAACGGCGTGAGGAACGCCAGCTTGTTGATGCTCCAGCCGTCGTACTTGAGGGTGGTGGAATACATCAACAGCCCGGCAACTTGCCCAGGGTGCTCGGCAGCCACGTACATCGACATCACCGCGCCCATGGACAAGCCACCGACAAACACCTGCTCGTGGCGTTGCCTGACCTGTACGAAGGTCTTGCGCACGCCTTCGTACCAGTCCAGCCAGCCGGTGGCCTGCAGGTCGCTGTTGTCACCGCAGTGCCCGGCCAGGGTGGGCACGTACACCGTGCAGTTACCCGCCTTGGCCAGGCCCTTGGCGACCTGACGCAATTCCGTCGGGGTGCCGGTCAGGCCGTGGATCAACAGGATCCCGACCGGACCTTCACCGAGAACGAAACCGGCGCTGCCTTCACCGAGGTCGATCCCGGCGGCGCTCACCGTTGGGTCGCCCGTACCAGCAGTTGCTCGAGCAGCTTCAGGCCCAGTTCGATTTCCGGGTAGCTGATTTCCAGGGACGGTGCCAGGGTGATCACGTTTTTGTAGTAGCCGCCCACGTCGAGGATCAGGCCGAGTTTGCGGCCATCGACGACCATGTCGCCTTTCATGCCTTCTTCGACCATGTAGTCCAGGGTCGCCTTGTCCGGCGTGAAGCCGTCCGGGCCGCAGATTTCGCAGCGCAGGGCCAGGCCCAGGCCGTCGACGTCGCCGATGATCGGGAAACGTTTCTGCAGGTCCTGCAGGCCTTCGAGGAAGAATTTGCCCTTGGCCATGACCATCGCGCCGTAGTCGACTTCGTTGGTCATCTTGAACATTTCCAGGCCCACCGCCGTGCCCAATGGGTTGGAGGCGAACGTGGAGTGGGTCGAACCTGGCGGGAAGATCTTCGGGTTGATCAACTCTTCACGGGCCCAGATACCGCCCAGTGGGTTGAGGCCGTTGGTCAGCGCCTTGCCGAAGACGATCACGTCCGGTTGGACGTCAAAGTGTTCGATGGACCAGAGTTTGCCGGTGCGGTAGAAGCCCATCTGGATTTCGTCGGACACCATCAGGATGCCGTGCTGATCCAACACATGCTTGAGTTCGCGATAGAAGTTCATCGGCGGGATCACGTAGCCGCCGGTGCCCTGGATCGGCTCGACGTAGAACGCGGCGTATTCACTCTGGCCGACTTTCGGGTCCCACACGCCGTTGTATTCGGTCTCGAACAGGCGTGCGAATTGCTGCACGCAGTGGCTGCCGTACTCTTCCTTGGTCATGCCTTTAGGCCCGCGGAAGTGGTACGGGAACGGGATGAACTGCGCACGCTCGCCGAAGTGGCCGTAGCGGCGACGGTAGCGGTAGCTGGAGGTGATCGACGAGGCGCCGAGGGTCCGGCCGTGATAGCCGCCTTCGAAGGCGAACATCAGGCTTTTGCCGTTGGTGGCGTTACGCACCACTTTCAGGGAGTCTTCGATCGACTGCGAGCCGCCGACGTTGAAGTGCACGCGACCGTCGAGGCCGAATTTCTTCTTGGCGTCCACCGCGATCATTTCCGACAGCTCGATCTTGCCTTTGTGCAGGTACTGGCTGGCGATTTGCGGCAGGGTGTCGATCTGCTGTTTCAGCGCGTTGTTCAGGCGCGGGTTGGCGTAGCCGAAGTTGACGGCCGAGTACCACATTTGCAGGTCGAGGTAGGCCTGGTCTTCGGTGTCCCACACGTAGGAGCCTTCGCAACGGCTGAAAATACGCGGTGGCTCGATGTAGTGAACGGTGTCGCCGTAGGAGCAATACTTGGCTTCTTTATCCAGAAGGATCTGGTCTTCGGCGGTAGCGATGCGGATATCAGACATGGTGGAAGAGTTCCTGATTGTCAGAAGAGGTATTGAAGGTGGTGGCGTTGGCAGCGATGCCCTGAGGCAGGCGGGCCAGCAACGCAGGCACTTCGGCGAAGGTGTCGAAGCGCGCGTGAGGGATGTTGTTGGCTGCGCAGTACTGGGCGAGGCTGCCTTTGGCGAACACGAAGTCGGCGGTGGAGGCCACGCACATGTCCGACTTGCCGTCGCCGATCACCAGCACGCGCTTGTTGCGCGGGGTGGATTTGCACTTGCAGTTGCCGGACGCGGCGCGGCAGGCATCGCTGGCATACGGGAAGTCGATGCGCCAGCTGTTCTGGTCGACCTGGCGCAGGCGGTTGGCAAGGATCGGCAGCAAGGTCACGTAGTTGCGCGACAGGATCCGCGCAATCCCCTGTTCGATGCCGTCGCTGACCACTTCGAGGGAAGCGCCCAGGCCGAGCACGTGATCGACGAAGTCGGGAAAATCCGGGTCGATCTCGACACTGTCGAAATACGCCAGCAGTTCACTTGGGGTGGCCTTGATCAGCGCCAGTTGACGGCTCAGGCATTCGCGGGAACCGATATGCCCATCCAGCCATTCCTGTTCGATGGTTTCCCACTCGGGGCCGGCGAAGCGTTGGAGGACGTTGTCGATGACATCGGTGGGGGTAATGGTCCCGTCGAAGTCACACACGATATGCCAGTGGATCATCTGCGTTTACCTTGAGGAGCGCGCTGTGTGCGCTTGCCCAAGGGGTAGAGCAGGGAGTGTGCCAACTGGCTGAAGCCCAGCCGGGCTGGGGGTTCTGGCGTTAGCGGTGGAGATATGTGTCGTGCAAGCTACAATTTTTGTAGCTCGCTACAAACAAGATGAGTGCTTGCGCAAGGGATGCCCTTCGCGCGTTCATGCGCGCATGTCCACATAAGGAACCTGCTCCATGCTCAAACTCACTTGCGCTGTATTCGCCGGTTTACTGGGGCTGTGGGGCATTGCCGACCCCGCCCTGGCATCCCCGATCACCGGTGAAGTCGGCGCGGGCCTCAGTTATCAACCCCACGACCCCACCGGCAGCCGCTACGAAACCCGCCCCGTGCCCTACCTGGACCTGGACTGGGGCCCTGTCAGCCTGAGCACCGATGACGGCCTGACCTGGAGCGCCCTGAACACCAACGGTTTTACCGCCGGCCCCTACATCAACTACCTGCAGGGGCGTACTTCCAACGGCGAGCTGCAAGGCCTGCGCAATGTGTCGGACATGGCGGAAGTGGGCGGTTTCATCCAATACGCGCCGGCCGACTTCTGGCGCGTGTACGCCCGGATGGGCCAGGCCGTGGGCGGCGGGCACTCGCAGAGCGGCGCGCTGGGCAAGGTCGGCGGCGAGCTGGGCTACCCACTGGGAGGCGGGATTATCGGCAGCAGCGGCCTGGCGGCGAATTTCGCCGATGCGCGCCAGACTCAGACCTATTTCGGGGTAGACGCCAATGAATCCGCGGGCTCCGGCATTCGCCCCTACAACGCCAGCGGCGGATTCCAGAACCTCACGCTGACCCAGAGCTTCGAGTTCCCCCTGGCCTCCCACTGGTCGCTGCTGACCAGCGCCAGCTGGATCCACCTGGTGGGCTCGGCGGCCAACAGCAGCATCGTCAAGGAGACGGGCGACGTGAACCAGGGCCAGGTGCAGACGGCGATCAGCTACAGGTTCGATTGATCACTTCGGACAACATGTGGGAGCAAGCCCCCTCCCACATGGGTCCGTGTTTCAGTTTTCCTCGCCCTCGGCCAACAGCGCGATTCCGCCGATAATCACCGCAACGCCCACCCAATGCAGCGGGCTGATATGTTCCCCCAGCCCCAGCCACGAACCGAGCAACACCACCACAAACACCAGTGAACTCAGGGGAAACGCCAGGGACAGGCTGCTGCGCCGCAGGATCAGCATCCACACGAAAAACGCGCCGATGTAGCAGGCAATCGCCGCCAGGATTCCCGGGTTGCGCGCCACCTCGGACAACCACTGCCAGTTGAAATCCATCTGCCCCAGCTGGTCCCCTGCAACCTTGGTAAACAGCTGCCCGGCACTCTCGGTGCAGATCAGCAAGGCCCACAGCACCACCGTGCCGAGGCGCCCATGCAACCAACCGGTATGCATCGTTTGCGTACTCATGCCTGACTCCCAGCAATCGCTACCAGCATCACACCCAAGGTAATCACCAGCGTGCCCAGCCAACGGCGGCGGCTGACGGTTTCGCCCAGTACCACCTTGCCGGCCAGCACCACACCGCAATAGGCCAGGGCCGCCGCCGGGAACAACAGGCTCAACGGCGCACGGGACAGCGCTTCGAGCCACACGAAAAACTCGATCACATAGGCCGCGATCCCCGCCCACAGCAACGGCGCATTGAACACCTGGCCCCAGAACGCATTCAGGCGAAAGCCGCCCTCCAGCTCCGGCAAACGGTCCAGGCCGAGCTTGAAACACAGTTGACCGATCACATCGAGCACGATGGAAAAGGCCACGAGCAACACCACAGTCAAGGTCACGGGAACAGCTCCTCAAACAGGTCGATCAGGGCTTCATTGGTGGCGGCGTTGCGCTGCAGATCCTCCGGGCTCCAGCGCTCCGCGGGCGGCTGGTCGGACTTGGCTTCCCAACGCTTGAACGCGTTGCTGAACGCCGGCGTGGCGAACTCGCCGCACACGTCGATGCCGATGATGCGCTTGCGCGCCGCCAACGCCCGCAGGGCTTGCAGCAAGTGGGTCAGGCGCATGCCGCCCTGGTCCCAGTTGGTGGCGGCGTCTTCACTGGCGAGCACGTCTTTGTCGATGGTGATCCAGATCGCTTCGGTGGGCAGGCTGCCGATCATCTGCTCGAGAAACGCCGGCCAGTCCAGCTCCGCCAGGTTGCGCCAGTGCAGGTGGTTTTCCTGCTGCTGGTGGCCGGCGCCATCGCCGACCCGGCCCCAGACTTTCGACGGCGGGTGCTGCCAGGGGAACAGTTGCAGGCGCCCGCGCTTGAGGGCTCCGAGGTTGCCGCCACGCAGTTGCGGGTTATGCAGGTCATCGCTGCACGGGCCGAGGGTGACGATGCGTTTGATCGCCGGCATGTTCAATGCGCGGTTGACCCACGAGCCACAGTGACGCTTGGGCGCAAAGCGCACCCAGTCTGGGTGGTTGTCGAAGTGGATCAGGCTGATGGGTTCTTTCAGGTCGGCCAGAAACGCCGGCGTCAGGTGGTGATAATCGCCGGAGCCGACGAACAGGATTTCCGGGCGCGCATCCGTGGGCCGGGGCCGCCGGGCCAGGCGCTCGGCGAAGCGCTTCCAGGTTTTTTCGGTGGACCACAGGCGCAGCTTCGGGCCCAGGTCCAGCAGGTCGATACGCGTGGCACGGCCACTGGCCAGACGCCGGGCAATCGGTGCCTGACCGGTGAGGCTGTGGTCGAGGTCGAGAATATTCAAGGTCATGTTTCCCCTATGGCTTTAGGGGGGCGATGCAAGGGGCGGGCCAGCGTTTACCTCAAGGACAGTGAGAAACAAATGTGAGAGGGGGCTTGCTCCCGATAGCAGAGTGTCAGTCAACAAAGATGTTGGATGTGCCACCGCTATCGGGGGCAAGCCCCCTCCCACATTTGGATCAGTGTTCGATTTTAGTTTTTAGCTTCGCTGATGATCTGGCGAATCGCCCCCACAAAGGCTTCCGCCGGCTGGCCACCGCTGACGGCGTACTGGTCGTTGAACACGATGGTCGGCACCGACGTCACCCCACGGGAGGTCCACAACTGCTCTTGCTCGCGGACTTCGGCGGCGTATTCATCGCTGGCGAGAATCTCGGCGGCGCGCTTTATATCCAGGCCGACGCTTTCGGCGATGATCGCCAGGGTGGCGTGATCGGAAGGGTCCTGGCCATCGCTGAAGTAGGCCTTGAACAACGCCTCCTTGAGGTTGTACTGCAAGCCCTCGAGCCCGGCCCAATGCAGCAGGCGGTGTGCGTCGAAGGTGTTGTAGATACGGCTCTGGCCGTCGGTGCGGAAGGCAAAGCCCAGCTCGGCGCCCATGTCGCGGATACGCGCACGATTGGCCTGGGACTCTTCGGCGCTGGAGCCGTATTTCTCGGTGATATGCTCGACGATATTTTGCCCTTCGGCGGGCATGTTCGGGTTCAGTTCGAACGGCTGGAAATGGATCTCGGCCTGCACCTCGCTGCCAAGCTGGTCGAGGGCTTCGGTCAGGCCGCGCAGGCCGATGATGCACCAGGGGCAGGACACGTCGCTGACGAAATCGATTTTCAGGGGAGTACTCATGACAGGCAACCTCGCAGGCTTCAATACGCCGTAAAGGGTGCACGATACACCAATGTCACAGCAGCTTCGAAGGCCCGACCGGATCGATCTGCGCCCAATGCGCGGCATCTTCACGATGAGCCTGCAGGTACGGCAGCACCGCCGTCAGCAGCGGCACCTTGAACGCTTCCTGGAAACGATGGGCCATGCCGGGAATCAACTTCAACTGGCTGCCCTGGATATGCGCCGCCAGGTGCACGCCGTGCATCACCGGCAGCAAAGGGTCGGCGGTGCCGTGGACCACCAGTGTCGGCACGCGCAGTTGGTTGAGCAGCGGCACACGGCTGGGTTCGGCGAGGATCGCCATGATCTGGCGCTTCACGCCGTCCGGGTTGAAGGCGCGGTCATAGGACAGCGCCGCCTGGTGCAGCAACACCTGGCGATCGTCCTTCACCGTCGGGCTGCCCAGCGCCGCGAGCAAATCCGCCTGCTGCTCCAGCGCCACTTCACGATTCGGCGCACTGCGTCGCGACAATAACTGCACCAGCGCCGCATTCGGGGCCGGCAAGCCTTCGGCGCCGGAGCTGGTCATGACCAGGGTCAGGCTTTCCACGCGCTGCGGCGCCATCGCCGCCAGGTGCTGGGCGATCATACCGCCCATGCTTGCGCCCAGTACGTGGAACTGTTGGATCTGCAAGGCGTCCATCAGGCCCAGGGCGTCATCGGCCATATCCGTCAGCGTGTACGGCGCCGATACCGGCAGGCCGAGCTTGTAGCGCAGCACTTCAAAGGTCAGGTTGGCGCTCGCCGGCGCCTGGCGCCAGGTGGAGAGGCCGACATCGCGGTTGTCATAGCGGATCACCCGGAAACCCTGCTGGCACAGGGCAACGACGACTTCGTCGGGCCAGTGGATCAGTTGCCCGCCCAGGCCCATCACCAGCAGCAAGGCCGGGTCGGACGCACGGCCGATACTCTGGTAGGCGATGCTCACCTGGGCCAGGTCGACCGTTTGGGTCGGGACATTGACATCACATCGAGACGCCGCAAAAGACGGCAGGCCGAACAGCAGAGCGGCCAGTAAAAGCAACACGCGCATGAAAAACACCGAAACGCAGAACCCCAGTAGAGCGCGAGTCTGATGAAGTTTGTTCAAGGGCGCTGCCACAGTTCCATGACAGTTTGATGAAGAGTGCCCGGCGGTCGTGGTCGACACAGCTTGCAACATGAGACAAACTCACGCTATCCCGCTTCGTCACAAATTGTCTTCATGGAGAGCCCGTGCTCGAGATCCGTCACCTCAAGACCCTGCACGCCTTGCGCGAGGCCGACAGCCTGGTGGAGGCCGCCGAGCGCCTGCACCTGACGCAATCGGCGCTGTCCCACCAGTTCAAGGAGCTGGAAGAGCGCCTGGGCATGCCGCTGTTCGTGCGCAAGACCAAACCCGTGCGCTTCACCAGCGCCGGCCTGCGCCTGCTGCAACTGGCCGACGCCACCCTGCCCCTGCTGCGTGGTGCCGAGCGCGATATCGCGCGCCTGGCCGGGGGCACCGCCGGACGCCTGCACATGGCGATCGAGTGCCACAGTTGTTTCCAGTGGTTGATGCCGACCATCGACCAGTTCCGCGATGCCTGGCCGGAAGTCGAGCTGGACCTGGCCTCGGGCTTTGCGTTCGCGCCGCTGCCGGCCCTGGCCCGTGGCGACCTGGACCTGGTGGTGACGTCCGACCCGCTGGAGCTGCCGGGCATCACCTATGTACCGCTGTTCACCTACGAAGCCATGCTCGCCGTGGCCAACCAGCACGCGCTGGCGAACAAGGCGTACATCGTGCCCGAAGACCTGCTGAGCGAAACCCTGATCACCTACCCGGTGGAGCGTGACCGCCTGGACATCTTCACCCGCTTCCTGGAACCGGCCGACGTGGAACCGGCCCAGGTGCGCACTTCGGAACTGACGGTGATGATGATGCAACTGGTCGCCAGCGGTCGCGGCGTGTGCGGCATGCCCCATTGGGCCCTGCATGAATACAGCTCGCGCGGCTACGTGAAGGCCAAGCGCCTGGGCGAGAAAGGCTTGTTTGCGACGCTGTATGCGGGGATTCGTGCGGATATGCTGGATGCACCGTATATGCGCGATTTTTTGCTGACGGCCAAGGACACGTCGTTTTCAACGCTGGACGGCGTGAGCGCGGTGCGCTGAAACAACACCCTCCCACATTGGCTCTCAGCCAGAGTTGAGTTCGCGCCACATGTAGATTTTATCGAAGTAGTCCACACCCACCCGCACCGCCAACGGTTCCAGGCCGTACTGGATAAACCCGCAGCGGCGGTACAGCGCAAACGCTGCATCGTTGCCGGCGGTGACGGTCAGTTGGATCACTTTCAGGCGCGGATGTTGGCGCGCTTCATCCAGCGCGGCCTCGACCAATCGCCGGCCCAGGCCTTTGTGCTGGTGCGCCTGGGTCACGTACATGCCGAACAGGGTCACTTTGTGCCGCGCCTTCTCCCGAGGCTCGAAGGCCAGGCCGACGATGCCGGCCAGCTCATCCCCGACGTACGCGCCGAGCAAACGATCCAGCGGACTCTCCAGGCGTTTTTCCCACCAGCTCAACGGCATCGCCCCACGCTCGGCCACACTGGAAGTGAACGCCTGGGGATAGGCGCCGTAAGCTTCCAGCATCAACGCCCGATAAGCCTCGGCATCGCTGGCCCCCAGCGCACGCACGCTCATTCGCGTCAGGCCGGCGTGGTCAGTGACGCGCGGTAAAACGGCAGGATCAGGTCACGGGTCAAGGGCGCCAGCACCAGGCCGCCATCACCGGCCGGGTCGATCCAGCGCACCTCTTCGATTTCAGCGGCCGGGCTGACCGGAACATCGATCTGCACCTGGAACAATTCAGCGTCCACGGTAAACCCCGGTTCGTTGGCCGCGGGGGCCGAGAAGTGACCCAGGTAGACCGCGTCGCCGGGCTCGATGCGCAGGTTCAGCTCTTCGTACAGCTCGCGGGCCAGCGCCTCGACGGGCTGCTCACCGGCGTCGATCTTGCCACCGGGTTGCATAAAGGCCTGGGTGCCGCGCTTGCGCACCAGCAAGGTGTGGCCGTCGCTGCCGATCAGCAGGGCAGCGGCGATACGGATAGTGCTAGGCATGAACTGAAAACCTTGAACTCAAACAATGAAAATTAATGGAGCACCCCTTCGCTCTCGTCCGGCTCCTTGATGAACACGCTGTACTTGGCGCCTTCCATCGCCTCGAACGCAATCAGCTTGTCCACCAGCGGCAGGTTCAGCACCTTGCCGGCATTGAGCAGCAACATGCCGTTATCGGCGTTGAGGTTACGCGCCAGGACCATGCCGTCTTCCAGCTCACGGGTGGTGAGCACCTTGACGGTCGGATCGCCCAGGGTCACGTCACTGAGAAACGCAGCGCACGCCAGGATGAAGTCCTCGACCAGGTCCGGATCGTAGAGGCGCCCGGCATACTTGCGGATATACAACAGCGCTTCATCGCTGTTCAGGTGCCGCTCAAGGATCAGGCCTTTCTGCAACTCGATGAAGTCCACCGCCAGTTTCAGCAGGCGTGAACCGAACGGAATCGCATCGCCCTTGAGGTGGTCGGGAAAACCACTGCCGTCCCAGCGTTCCTGGTGATGACGGATGATCCGCGCCGCATCCTTCATCGGCTCCAGGGTCATCAGCAGTGATTCGCTCTGGGCCGGATAGCCACGGTAGCGCTCGCGATCGGTGCTGTGCAGCTTGTCGGCGGGCTCGATCAACATGCTGTCGCTCCAGCTCAGCTTGCCGATGTTGTACAGCGCGGCGGCCATGGCCATGTCGCGGGCGCTGGCTTCGTCTATGGACTGGGCGGTGCAGTACACCCGCACCAGTTCGATCAGTGCACGGTTGGTCTGTTTGTTCTTGGGCAGGCGCAGGTTGGCCAGCAACGAAAACACTTCGGTGCCGGTCACGTAGCTGCGCTTGAGCTCGTCGTAGGCCAGGTCGAGCATGTCGGCGGTCTGTTGCAACTCACTGGTGCGTGCTGCCACGCGCTTTTCCAGGGTCGCGTTCAACAGCTTGAGCTGGTCGTTCTGCTGATGGGCCAGGCGTTCCAGCCGCTGAAATTCCAGGGCCTGCTGCAGGATCAGCTTCAGTTCGTCGTCGTTCCAGGGTTTGCCGATATAGCGGTGAATCGCCCCTTCGTTGATCGCCTTGATGATCGTCGGCAGGTCGGCGTAGCCGGTGAGCAGGATGCGACTGGTGGCGGGATAAAGGCGATGAACCTCGGCCAGCAGCTGCGCGCCGTCCATGCCGGGCATGCGCGCATCGCTCATCACCAGGTCGATGGGCTGGGCGGCCATGATCTCCAGGGCCTGGGCGCCGCTGCCCGCGAGCACGACATCAAAGGGTTGGCCGCGCAACAGGCGACGCAAGCTGTTGAGAATCGACTCTTCATCGTCGACCAGCAAAATAGTGGGTTTCGTCGCAAGTTGTTCATCCATGCCTGCTGCGCCTTCACATTGAACTGAATTGAGCTGATTTGAAACCGTGTGCCAAGCCATCTTCCCTCGCTTAAGGCGCGGAGTTGATTTGACGCCAACTGGCCGCCGAATTCAAGGGACCTCGACTACACTGTCACGGCAGGTCTGCGCCCCGCTCAGCCATGGAACCAAGGAAGGAATGGTTATGCCGTCGAACCGTTTGCAGATAAGGCGCGCACTATGAACCCGAACGCAGGGCGGGCCAACCGTCGCATCCTGATCGTCGATGATGTCACGTCCATCCACCTGGACTTTCGCAAGATCCTCTGCGCCGACGCCGACGCCGAGCCCTCCCTGGATACCCTTGAGCAAACCCTGTTCGGCACCCCCACCGTCCCTCGCCAGGCGTTTATCCTGGATTCCGCCTATCAGGGCCAGGAAGCCCTGGAGCTGGTGAATCGGGCCCTGGCAACCAACGCCCCCTACGCCATGGCGTTCATCGACATGCGCATGCCGCCCGGCTGGGACGGCCTGCAAACCATCGAGCAGTTGTGGAACGTCGATCCCAACCTGCAGATCGCCCTGTGCACCGCCTATTCCGACTATTCCTTTGAAGCGATCGAGGCGCGATTGAAGTACAACGACCAGTTGCTGATCCTGAAGAAGCCCTTCGACCACCTGGAAATCCGCCAGATGGCCAGCGCCCTTACGTGGAAATGGCAGCTCGCCCAGGATGCCGCCCTCAAGGTGATCGGGCTCGAACGCACGATTGAGGAACGCGTGCAGGAGTTGCTGAAAGTCTCGCACCTGCTGCAATACGACGCGCTCACGGAGCTGCCCAACAGCACGCTGCTGGGCGACCGCCTGACCCAGGCCATTGCCCTGGGCCGGCGCCATGACACGCAACTGGCGGTGATGTTTATCGGCCTCGACCGCTTCAAGCGCATCAACAACGCCCTGGGTTATCCGGTGGGGGATGAGGTGCTTCAGCAGGTCAGCCAAAGCCTGGTGGCGGCCGTGCGTGAGTCGGACTCGGTGTTTCGCTATGGTTCGGACGAGTTTGTGATCCTGCTCAATGATGTCCAGCATCCCCAGCAAACCCAGCATATCGCCCAGAAGGTGCTCCAGGCCATCAGCGTTACCCGGCATGTCGCGGGGCACGACCTGAGCGTTACCGCCAGCCTCGGAATCAGCATCTACCCGAACGACAGCAGCACTGCGGTGGAACTGATCAAGCACGCCGAAACCGCCATGCACACCACCAAGGAGCGTGGCCCCGACGACCTGAGTTTCTACACCGAAGACATGAACCTGCGCGCCCGGCACCAGCAGAACCTGGAAAGCGCGATCCGCCAGGCCCTGGAGCACGATGAGTTTGCGCTGCACTACCAGCCCAAGCTGGACCTGGAAACCGGGCGGATCCTCGGCGCAGAGGCGCTGATCCGCTGGTTTCAACCGCGCTCGGGCTGGGTCCACCCGGCCGACTTCATTCCGGTGGCCGAAGACAGCGGGCTGATCGTGCCCTTGACCCAGTGGGTGCTGCGCCACGCCTGCGAACAGGCACAGGCCTGGCGCACCATGGGCCTGGCGCCGCTGCGCATCTCGGTGAACATCTCGGCCATCGACTTCCGCCAGCGGGAGTTTGTCGACAACCTGGCCGCCATCCTCAAGCAGACCGGCCTGCCGCCCAACCAGCTGGAGCTGGAAATCACCGAAAGCGTGCTGATGCAGAACGTCGACGAGACGGTCGATATCCTGAACCGGATCAAGGCCATGGGCGTGCGCCTGGCCCTGGATGATTTCGGCACCGGCTACTCCAGCCTCAGCTACCTGCGACGCTTTCCCATCGATGTGCTGAAGATCGACCAATCATTCGTGCGCGGGCTGCACGAAAATAGCCAGGACGCGCAGCTGATCAGCGCTATCATCGGCATGGGCAAGAGCCTGGAGCTGAACATCATCGCCGAAGGGGTGGAGACCCTCGAACAGCTGAACTTCCTGAGAGCCCAGCACTGTGAAGAAGGCCAGGGCTTTCTGTTCAGCAAGGCCGTGCCTGCGAAGGATTTCGCCCAGTTGCTGCAGGTGGGCAGCCCCACACTGATGCCCGACCAATAGCCCTATGCCTGCAAGGAGTGCTCGCTTGAGCGACGTTTCAACCTACCGTTTCGGCTCCATCCTCGCGTTGGGGCTGTGCCTGGGGACGACCGTGACGGCCGCGCCGCTGGACGAAGCGCTCAAGCCCCTGCCGCCGGTGCCGCACCTCGATGCGGCCAAGGTCGAACTGGGCCGCCAGCTGTTCAATGAGCCGCGCCTGTCAGTGAACAACACGCTGTCGTGCGCCAGTTGCCATCACCTCGAATCCGGGGGCGCCGACACCAGGCCCTTCTCCCTGGGTTTCGACGGCAAACCCGTGGAGATCAATACACCGTCGGTCTTCAACGCCAGCCTGAACTTCAAACAGTTCTGGAATGGCCGGGTGGACACCCTGGAAGCGCAGGTCGAGCAAGTGGTCATCAGCCCGGTGGAAATGGGCAGCGACTGGAACACGGTGGTGCAGAACCTGACCGCCCTGCCCGCCTACCAGGCGGCGTTCAAGCAGGCCTACCCCGATGGCGTCACCGCCGCCAATGTGCAAAACGCCCTGGCCACCTATGAACGCACGCTGCTGACGCCCAACTCACGGTTTGACCAGTACCTGCTGGGCAACACGGAAATCCTCACGATCCAGGAAAAGTACGGCTACCAGCGCTTCAAGGATTACGGTTGCATCGCCTGTCACCAGGGCATCAACATCGGCGGCAACATGTTCCAGAAATTCGGCGTGATGGGCGACTACTTCAAGGCCCGCGGCAACCCCGTCGAGTCGGACCTGGGGCGCTACCTGCTAACCAAGGATGAGGAAGACCGGCACGTGTTCAAGGTCCCCAGCCTGCGTAACGTCGCGGTCACGGCCCCGTATTTTCACGATGCCTCGGCCAAGACCCTGGAAGAAGCCGTCGACGTGATGTTCAAGTTCCAACTGGGGCGCAATCCTTCACAGGAGGATAAAGACCTGATCATCCAGTTTCTCAAGACCCTGACCGGCGAATGGAAAGGCAAGCCTTTATGAGCAGACCGTCATGACCCTTTCTCGCCGCCGCACCAGCCAGTTGGCCTTGGGGTTGATCACCCTGTTGCTGGCCTCGACCCTGATTTTTCTGTACATCAAGTCGTCCAGCGACCAGGCGTCTTCCTACACCCACTCCCGGGACCTGATCCGGCAGTTGCAGCAACTCAATGCCCAGTGGGACAGCGAAGTCCTCAAGGCCAGGATAGCCATCACCCACAACTACGACCCCCTGGTGACGCCCCTGACGGAAATGACCCGGTTGTGGGCCGAACTGGAAGCACGCGACTCGTACCACAGCCCGCAAGACCTGCCCGCCTGGCAAGCCAGCCAACAGGCTTATCAGGCGGCCATCCAGGAAAAGGCCCGGCGCGTCGACCAGTTCAAGTCCCATAACGCGGTATTGCGCAATTCCCTGGCCTTCCTGCCGACTGCCGAAGACGATATCCAGGCGCAGTTCAACCAGGTGAACGACGATACAAAACCGCAACTGCAAAGCGTGGCCACCGACACCTACGACTTGCTGCTCAGCAGCCTTGAATTCGCCCAGGTCACCAGCGACGAGCGCGCCGCCGACATTCTCGTCGGCCTGGGCAAGCTGGCCGTCAACCAGGAACTGCTGCCCAGCGAATTCCGCGGCCCGGTGGAGATCCTGAGCAATCACATCGAACTGATCCTGCGCGAGCAGCCGGTGGTGAACACGTTGCTCGAACAGATCGCCGCCATTCCGGTAGCCGAACGCCTGGATGACCTGACCACCCACCTCAACCAGGACCAACAGGCCCTCGACCTGGTCGAGCAGCAATACCACCGTTACCTGCTGGTGTTCTCGACCCTGCTGGTGGCCCTGCTGCTGTTCCTGACGGTTCGCCTGCTGCGTAGTTTCGCCGAGATCAACCGCGTCAACCGCGCCTTGCAGGCGGTGAACGAAACCCTGGAACAGCGTGTGGAACGACGTACCCGACAGCTCAAGGATGCCCAGAGCGAGCTGATGGACAGCGCGCGCCAGGCCGGCATGGCGGAGATCGCCACCAACGTGCTGCACAACGTCGGCAATGTGCTTAACAGCGTGAACATCTCCGCCGACCTGGTCACCCGCAAACTGCGCAGCAGCAAGGCAATGGGCCTGGGCAAGGCCATGCAGTTGATCAACGAACGCCAGGGCGACCTGGGCACTTTTATCACCGAAGATGAGAAGGGCAAGTTGCTGCCCGGCTACTTGAACCAGTTGGTGGACGCCATTGCCGTCGAGCAACAAGGCCTGATCGAGGAACTGGGGCAATTGAGCAAAAGCGTGGACCATATCAAGGACATTGTCTCCACCCAACAATCCTATGCGGGCGCGCCCTCGCTCAAGGAGCCGGTGCAGATCAGCACCTTGATGGAAGACGCCCTGCGCATGAACGCGGGGGCCCTGAGCCGGCACAATGTCACAGTGGTCAAGCACTACGGGCAGGTGCCGGAAGTCCTCGGGGACAAACACCGCTTGCTGCTGATCATGGTCAACCTGATCAGCAACGCCAAGTACGCCATGTCCAACCTCACCGACCGGCCACGGCAGATGACCCTTACGGTCCAGTCGCTGGAGGACAACAGGTTGCAGATCAGCGTGAAGGACGAAGGCGAAGGCATACCGGCCGAGAACATGACCCGGATATTTACCCATGGTTTTACCACCCGCAAGGAAGGCCACGGTTTCGGGCTGCACAGCTGCGCCCTGGCCGCCGTCGAAATGGACGGCCACCTCAGCGCCCACAGCGACGGGCCGGGCCTGGGCGCGCTATTCACCCTGACGATCCCCCTCATTCCTGCCGGAAGCCTCGTATGAACCAGCCTCCCAACCGGCGCATCCTGTTGATTGATGACACACCGTCGATTCATGAGGATTTCCGCAAGATCCTGATGCCGCCCACTGAATCCAACCAGGAGCTGGATGACATGGAGTCGGCACTGTTCGGTGAAACCAGCAAACCCACGGCTCCCCCTTTCGACCTGCACTCGGCCTACGGCGGCGAAGAAGGCCTGCAGCTGCTCATCACCGCCATGGCACACCAGCAGCCCTATGCCCTGGCGTTTGTCGACATGCGCATGCCCCAGGGCTGGGACGGCGCGAGGACCATAGAAGAGCTCTGGAAAGTCGCCCCCGACCTGCAAGTAGTGGTGTGCACCGCGTACTCGGACTATTCCTGGGAGGACCTGCTCGACCGCCTGCAAGGCCATGATCGCTTGCTGATCCTGAAAAAACCGTTCGATAACATCGAAGTCCAACAGATGGCCAACACCCTGGCCAATAAATGGGACATGGCCCGTCGCGCCACCCTGCAAACCACTCATCTGGAACGGCTGGTGGAACAACGCACCCACGCGCTGCAGCTGGAAATCGAAGAGCGCAAGCACCTGGAAAGCCAGCTGGTGCAGTCGGAAAAACTCGCCTCCCTGGGGCAACTCGCTGCGGGCGTGGCCCATGAGATCAATAACCCGGTAGGCTTTATCTCGTCCAACCTCAGCACCCTCGACGGCTACTTCACCCAGTTGCAACAGATGCTGGAGGCTTACCGGCAGGCCGAAGAAAGCCTCGCCACGGGTGAACAGCACGAGCAGCTCAAGGCCTTGCGCACCCGCCTGGAACTGGAGTTTCTACAGGAAGACATTCCGGTGTTGATCCACGAGTCCAAGGAGGGCATCGGCCGCGTGGTGCAGATCGTCAAGGACCTGAAAAACTTCTCGCGGGTGGACAACGACCAGACCTGGCAATTCGCAAACCTGCAACAGGGCATCGATTCGACGCTGAACATCGTTGCCAGCGAACTCAAGTACAAGGCCGATGTGGTCAAGCACTACGCACCGCTGCCAGAGATCGAATGCCTGGCCTCCCAGCTCAACCAGGTGGTGATGAACCTGGTGATCAATGCGGCGCAGGCCATGGGGCCGGAGCGCGGCATCATCACCATCAGCAACGGTGTGGAAGGCGAGAACGTGTGGCTGGAAGTGGCGGACAACGGCTGTGGGATTGCCCCCGAGGCGGTGCAGAAAATCTTCGACCCGTTTTTCACCACCAAGCCGGTGGGCGAAGGCACTGGCTTAGGGCTGTCACTCTCCTACGGCATCATCAAGAAACACCATGGCGATATCTCTGTCAGCAGCGAACTGGGCAAGGGCACGAAGTTTCGCGTGGTATTACCGATTCGGCAGACGGCGGCGTAGGACACGCCGCCGAATCATCCGCCCCTGCGCAACCTGTTATTTCTGACAGTAGACAGACCCTTTTCCCGACTCGAGACTCCACACAAGCAACACGATTGCATGCCGGTGGCGTGCTGAACGTGAGGCCTGGGCTCTCATCGTCGAAGGAAAGGACACCATGTCTACGCGCCGCGAGTTCCTCACATACGCGTCACTGGGCGCCTTGCTCATGCCACTGGGCAGGGGCGCCCTGGCGGCCGATACAGCCGACCCGGCCAGTACTTTTTCCTTCGAAGGCTTGATCGAACAGGCACAGGCCGATGCCTTGAAACCCTACACCTACCCCAGCACCGCATCGGCCGCGCTGCTGGCGCGACTCGACTACGCCGCCCATGGCCAGATCCGCTTCAAACCCGAGCACGCCCTGTTCGCCAAAGGCCCCGGCAAGTTCCCTGTGACATTCTTTCACCTGGGGTCGTTTTTTCGCACGCCCGTCAGGCTGTATGTGCTGGACAACGGCATCGCCCGCGAGATCGTCTACGACCCGGCGCACTTTGATATGCCGGGCGACAGCCCGGCCCATGCCCTGCCCCGTAACAGCGGGTTCGCCGGCTTTCGTATCCAGGAAAGCCGCCTGGGCGACCAGGCCAGGCTGGCGTGGCAACAAAACGACTGGGTGGCCTTTCTTGGCGCGTCGTACTTCCGGGCCATCGGCGAGTTGTACCAGTACGGCCTGTCGGCACGGGCGATTGCTCTGGATGTGGCACAAGCCGGCAAGGCCGAAGAATTCCCCGACTTCACCCATATCTGGTTCGAGCCGCCAAAGAACCAGCACACAAACGCCATGACCCTCTACGCGCGGCTCGACGGCCCCAGTATCTGCGGCGCCTACCGTTTCGTGATCCACCGCACACAGGGCGTGGTCATGGACATCGACTGCACGTTTTTCCTGCGCAAGAACGTCGGCCGGCTGGGCATTGCGCCGCTGACCTCGATGTTCTGGTTCAGTGAAACCGCCAAGCGCACCGCCGCCGACTGGCGCCCCGAGGTCCACGACAGTGACGGCCTGGCGCTGTGGACCGGCAACGGAGAACGTATCTGGCGGCCCTTGAACAACCCGCCACGCACCCTGGTTTCGGCGTTCAGCGACCGGCAACCGAAGGGCTTCGGCCTGTTACAGCGCGACCGTGATTTCGACCACTACCTCGATGGCGTGAATTACCAGCGGCGCCCCAGCCTGTGGGTCGAGCCATTGGGCGATTGGGGCGAAGGCAGCGTGCAACTGATGGAAAACGGCACCGACGACGAGATCCACGACAACATCGTCGCAATGTGGGTGCCCTCGGCCCCGGCGGAAGCGGGCAACCGTTATGCGCTGCGGTATCGCCTGCACTGGCTGGCCCGGGAGCCCTACGTTTCGCCACTGGCGGTGTGCGTGGCCACTCGCCTGGGCAAAGGCGGCTCACCGGGCGAGCCGCGCCCGCTGGGGGTACGTAAATTCGTGGTGGAATTCCAGGGCGCCCCCTTGGAAAAACTCGCATCGGGGGTCAAGCCCGAGGCCGTGATCAGTGGCTCCAGGGGCGCGCTCAGCCGGGTCTTTACCGAAGCGGTGCCGGACGGCGTCGCCGGCCATTGGCGGGCACAGTTCGACCTGAGCGTCGACGGCAAGGACCCGGTGGAATTGCGCCTGTTCCTACGCCTGGACGGCCAGCCGCTGTCAGAGACCTGGCTGTATCAGTACCACCCCTTCCATTCGGAATCGACGGCAATCGGTACCCCTTCAACGGCTGACACCGGCAATAGTCCATGAGGCTCGGCGGTCAATGGGCGCTGCTCTGCCTGGCCCTCAATGCCAGCGGCAACGCTCTCCAGGCCGGCGAGCAGGACCCGGTAGAGGCCTTGTTGCAGCAGATGACGCTGGAAGAAAAAGTCGATCAACTCAGCCAGCTCGGCGTCCAGGACACACCTACCGGCCCGGTCATTGACCCAGGCGAGCTGGCGCAACGGCCCATGAGCACCGTGGGCTCGGTCCTTGGCGCCTACGGCGTCGAACAGACCCGCCGGTTACAGGAACACGCCGTCACCCGTTCGCGCCTGCCTATACCGTTGTTGTTTGCCTTTGATGTGATCCACGGGTTTCGCACCGTATTTCCCGTGCCGTTGGCAGAAGCTGCGGCCTGGGACGTTGACCTGGCACAACGGACCGCTCGCGCGGCGGCCGTTGAAGCGACGGCCAGCGGCATACACTGGACCTTCGCGCCCATGGTCGACATTGCCCGCGACCCGCGCTGGGGCCGTGTGGTGGAAAGCACCGGCGAAGATCCATTCCTGGGCGCAGCGCTGGCCAGCGCCAAGGTGCGGGGGTTCCACGGTGCCGGGCCTGCCGACCCGTCATTTATGCTGGCGACCGCGAAACACTTCGTGACCTACGGCGCGGCAGAAGGCGGGCGCGACTACAACGTCGCCGACGTGTCGGAACGCACCTTGCGGGAGGTGTACTTGCCACCTTTCCAGGCGGCCGTGGCGGCTGGCGTCGATGGGATCATGCCCTCGTTCAACGAACTGGCCGGGACGCCCCTGCACAGCAACACCGCGCTGTTGACCGGTGTGCTGCGCAATCAGTGGCGGTTCCGTGGCCTCATTGTCAGTGACTTCAACGCCCTCTGGGAGCTGAGCCAGCACGGCATCGCCGGCGGTCCGACCGACCGGGCACGGCTGGCGTTCAACGCCGGCGTGGACATCGACATGGTCAGCCAGACGTACCGCCAATACCTGCCCACCCTGGTGCGCACTGGCCAGGTTTCCCTGACCGCCGTGGATAATGCGGTGCGCCGTGTACTCCAGGCCAAGCAGCGCCTGGGACTGCTTGACGATCCCTACCGCTACAGCGACGAGGCGCGGCAGCGGACCAATGTCCTGACCCCGCAGCACCGGGCACTGGCACGCGAGGCCGCGCAGAAGTCCATCGTATTGTTGAAAAACACCGACGCCCTGCTGCCGCTGCCCAAGCACCTGCGCAACATGCTGGTGGTCGGCAGCCTGGCCACGGACGCCGAGGCCACGCTCGGCCCCTGGGCCTTGGCGGCTCATCCCCAAGATTCGATCACGGTCTTGCAGGGCATACGCCGTGCCGTCGCCCCTGGCACCGAGGTGGTTTACCTGCCCGGCGCTTCGCCCATCAGCACCGAGACGCAGAACCTCAACGAGGTCCGGCAGGCCGCCCGCCGCGCCGAGGTAGTGGTCGCCGTGCTCGGCGAGCGCGCCGATCAGAGCGGCGAAGCCCGCAGTCGCGCGGACCTGGGCCTGCCGGGTGCCCAGGAAGCACTGTTGCGTGCCCTGCTGGACAGCGGCAAACCCGTGGTCATCCTGTTGATGAATGGCCGCCCGCTGGTGCTCTCGCAGAACGTGCGCCAGGCGCCGGCGCTGCTGGAAACCTGGTTCCTGGGCAGTGAGATGGGCCATGCCGTGGCCGATATCCTGTTCGGTGACGTCAACCCCAGCGGCAAACTGCCGATCACGTTCCCCCGCAACGTGGGGCAGATCCCTCTCTACTACGCGCACAAAAGCACCGGGCGTACGCCCAGCGGCGATGAAAGGTATACCTCCGGCTATATCGATGAACACTGGACGCCGCTGTATCCCTTCGGCTTCGGCCTGAGCTATACCTCGTTCAGTTACTCCGCACCGCGGCTCAGCACACAGCGGCTGGCGTCCACCCAAGTGCTAGCTGTAAAGGTCACCGTCACCAATACCGGAGCGCGCCCAGGCGAAGACATCGTGCAGTTGTACCTGCGCGATGACGTCGCCAGCGTGACCCGCCCGGTTCGCCAATTACGCGGTTTCCGCAAAGTGCAACTGGCGCCCGGCGAGGCTCGGGACTTGACCTTCACCCTTGACCAGGCGGACTTTGCCCTGCTGGACAGCAACTTTTCGCCGGTGATTGAGGCCGGCACGTTCACCGTCTTCGTCGGGGCAGATTCGACCACCGAAAACCAGGCCCGGTTTGAACTGACCGATGGCCGCGCCTTGTCTATTTCGGGCCAGTCCGTCCCATCACCGGGATCAAACTGAGTCCACCTGCAGGTTGTCTGGCGTTTCGTTACTGGCGCAGAATGCCGGATCGACCTGAGAGTCCGAACCCAAGGAAACCGTATGAGCCTGTCCTTGCTAAGCCGCTACGCCTTCTTTGCCGTGTGCGTCATTTTCACCCTCGCCAGCCTGCCCTTTATCCAACACGAATGGCTGTGGCCCATCACCCTGGTCACCGGCGTGTTGAGCCTGATCGGTATTTTCGACCTGTTGCAAAGCCCCCACGCCGTACGCCGCAACTACCCGATCCTGGGCAATATCCGTTACCTGGTGGAAGCCATCCGCCCGGAAATCCGCCAGTACCTGCTGGAGTCCGACAGCGACGCCCTGCCCTTCTCGCGCTCGCAACGATCCCTGGTGTACTCGCGGGCCAAGAACGAAACCGCCGACAAACCCTTCGGCACCCTGATCGATGTGTACCAGCTGGGTTTCGAATTTATCGGCCACTCCATGCGCCCCGCGCCCCTGAGCGACCCCAGCGCCTTTCGCGTGATGGTCGGCGGCCCGCAATGCACCCAGCCGTATTCGGCGTCGGTGTTCAATATCTCGGCGATGAGCTTTGGCTCGTTGAGCGCCAATGCGATCCGCGCGCTCAACCAGGGCGCCAAGCTCGGCAATTTTGCCCATGACACCGGCGAAGGCAGCATCAGCCCCTATCACCGCGAAAACGGCGGCGACCTGACCTGGGAACTGGGCAGCGGCTACTTCGGCTGCCGTACCAGCGATGGCCGCTTCGACCCGGAGCGCTTCGCCGCGCAGGCGCAGAACCCGCAGGTGCGCATGATCGAAATCAAGATGAGCCAGGGCGCCAAACCCGGCCACGGCGGCATCCTGCCCAAGCACAAGGTGACTCAAGAGATTGCCGAAACCCGCGGGATCCTGATGGGCGAAGACTGCATCTCGCCGTCGCGTCACAGCGCGTTCTCCACGCCCATTGAGCTGATGCAATTCATCGCCCAATTGCGCGAACTGTCCGGCGGCAAGCCGGTGGGCTTCAAGTTCTGCCTGGGTCACCCCTGGGAATTCATGGGCATTGCCAAGGCCATGCTCGAAACCGGCATCCTCCCGGACTTTATCGTCGTCGACGGCAAGGAAGGCGGCACCGGCGCCGCGCCCGTGGAGTTCACCGACCATATCGGCGTGCCGCTGCGCGAAGGCCTGCTGTTCGTGCACAACACCCTGGTGGGCCTGAACCTGCGTGACAAGATCAAGCTCGGTGCCAGCGGCAAGATCGTCAGCGCCTTCGACATCGCCAGCGTGCTCGCCATCGGCGCCGACTGGGCCAACTCGGCGCGCGGCTTCATGTTCGCCATCGGTTGCATCCAGTCCCAAAGCTGCCACACCAACAAATGCCCGACCGGCGTCGCCACCCAGGACCCATTGCGCCAACGTGCCCTGGTGGTACCGGACAAGGCCCAGCGCGTATTCAACTTCCACCGCAACACCCTCAAGGCCCTGGCCGAGATGCTCGCGGCGGCAGGCCTGGATCATCCGTCGCAGCTGTCGGCCAAGCATCTGGTACGACGCATGTCGGCCACCGAGATCAAGCTGTTCTCGCAGTTGCATGTATTCCTCAAGCCTGGCGAGTTGCTCACCGGCGAAGTGAATGGCGAGTTCTATTCGCGCATGTGGCAGATGGCGCGGGCGGACAGTTTTGAACCCCATGAAGTCGCCGCTGCTTAAAGGACCCAGATTGTGTTGAAAGTCATCGCCGAAGATTTCATCAAACCCGAATACCTCGACACCGTGCGCCCCTGGTACGCCGAACTGGTGGAAAAAACCCGCCAGGAACCGCTGTGCATCGCCTACGATCTGTTTGTCGATCAGAAAAACCCAGGGCACTTCATTTTCATCGAGCAATGGCCCGACCAGGCCGCGCTCGACACCCATTGCCAGACCGAACACTTCACCCGGCTGGTGCCGCAGATCAATGAGCACCAGGCCAAGCCGTGCAAAGTGCTGCTGATGGATGCGTTCTGACCCACCTCTTCCCCGCTGAACCGGAGCACCGACGGCATCGTAGAAACAAGGAGATTCACATGCCGTTACTGGACTTCGCTGCACTCGCCGGGCAACTGCCTGACAGCTGGAAATCGATACGCCTGGGCCAGGTCGGCCCGGCGCGGATCAAGATGCTGCGCGTGGATGAGCAGGCTTACGAAGCAGAAGTGCACGACTACAACGAAGGGCTACTGGTGATCAGCGGCCATTTGCGCCTGAGCATCGCTGATGAAGAGATCCACGTAGAGACCGGCCAGATGTACCTCGTGGAAGCGGGCACCGCTCATGCCGTACTTCCAGGTAGCCAGGGCACCCTGGTGATCATTGACGTCTAGAGACATTCAGTAATACCCAACCTTTGCAATTGCTTACAAATACCGCCAACCTGCGCCCGCCCGACGTGCGGCGTACGACAACCTGCGCGCTCGCCGGTCATTACTAAACCTTTTGTTCAAGAGCCCGCTGCCATGCTGAACGGACGCGACCCACGCATCGATTTTTTTCGGGGCCTGGCGTTGATCTTCATTTTCTGGGATCACGTCCCCCACAATCCTCTCGGCCAGATCACCCTGCGCAATTTTGGTTTCAGCGATGCGGCCGAGGTCTTCGTATTCCTCGCCGGTTACGCCGCGGTGCTGGCCTACGGCAAGATCCTGCAACGCGACGGCTACTGGATTGCCTCGCTGAAAATCCTGCGTCGCGCCTGGGTGTTGTACGTGGTGCATATCTTTTTGCTGGCGATGCTGATGGGCATCGTGTTCTTCGCCAACAGCCATGTGGAAACCCGCGACCTGGTCGAAGAGATGGGCCTGACGCACTTCGTCACCCACCCGCAACAGGCCCTCACCGACGAGCTGCTGCTACGCTTCAAACCCAACCTGATGGACCCGCTGCCGCTGTATATCGTGCTGCTGGCGGGGTTGCCGCTGGTGTTGCCGCTGCTGCTGCGCAGCACCTGGCTGGTGGTGGCCGCGTCGGCGGCGGTGTATCTGCTGGCGCCGTGGATGGGCTGGAACCTGCGGGCGATTGCCGACGGCGTGTGGTACTTCAACCCGGTGACCTGGCAGTTCCTGTTTATCCTCGGTGGCGCGGCGGCGCTGCAGGCCAGTCAAGGGCGACCGCCGGAACAACGCCCACTCAAGCGCCAGCCGTTGTTCTTGGCGGCGGCGGTGTACACCGTGGTGGCGTGTGTGCTGACCCTGTCATGGCGCTGGCCCGAGGTGCATGACGCGTTGATGCCGTCGTGGCTCAGCGACCTGATCTACCCCATCAGCAAGACCGACCTGTCGCCGCTGCGCCTGCTGCACTTCCTGGCCCTGGCCTATGTCACCGCCAAGCTGTTGCCGGGTCGTGGCTGGACGCAAACCTGGTGGGCGCAACAAAGCTGTCGCATGGGCCGCTACTCCCTGGAGGTGTTCTGCCTCGGCGTGCTGCTGGCACCGCTGGCGGACATGCTCAACGCCCAGGTCGAGGATGCCTGGCCGATGCAGGTTTTCAGTGCATTGCTGGGGCTGGCGCTGATGGCCGGGCTGGCGGCGTGGCTGGAGTTCAACAAGCGCCTGGACCTAGCCCTGCGCGGCGAGGCGCCGGCCTTTAAATAGATAGCCCCAGCGCCGGTATGCGTGATGCTTCCATCTGCCTTCCACTTATCGTGAAAGGTAGAGCGCATGCCGACTCATCAATTACTCAACGGCCTGTCCGGCAATCTGCAATCGAGCACCACCTGGGCCCAGCAACAGGCGCTGGAGCTGATCCAGCGCAATATCCTGCAAGCCCTGGAAGGGCTGGACGCCGAGGAAAAAACCCGCTTCCTGCGCCTGCAACGCAACGCCCTGGCGGCCATGGCGGCGGTTGAAGCCGAAAAGGAACGGGTGGTCCGCAGCTTCAAGGCAGATGGCCTGGCGCAGTTGCGTGACCGGATCGGAGGGCGCGATCCGGAGCAGTATCGCTTCGAAACCACCTACCTGGAAAAGATCGAGCAACCGCTGCCCTGGGACCGGCAGCCGGGCAGTCACGTGCGGGTACCGCGGCGCTCCGACAAGGATCTGCGCTTTATCGAACACATCAAAAGCCTCTCGCTGTGGGAGGCCGCCTGCCTGAATTTCGGCTTCACCGCCTCGGTCCGCCAGGACTCCGGCTACAGCCTGGTGGACGCCAGCCGTGTGGTCGGGCCCGGTGACGATCGCAGCCTCACGGCGCAGGCGTTCATCGCCATTGCCCGCGAGCTTGACCTGGGCCACCAGTTACAGGTGAAGATCAAGGCCAGCCTCGATGAAAACGGCACGCTGCGCCGCTTGATGGGCGAGGCGGCGCTGGCACTGCTGCAGTTCGATGTGCTTGACGCCTGGCGCAATCGCGCCCGCAACGGCCTCACCCGCGAGATGTATGACAGCCTCACCGCATCGATCGACGGCAGCGGGTCGCAACTGCCGGTCGACCGCCTGAGTCTGACCTCGGGCGTCACCCCTGTCATCGCCGTGCCCTTCGTCACCTGGGAGAGTGCCATTCCCGTACCGCTGCTGCTGATCAGGGTCGCCAGCCTCGGGGTGCTGTCCTATTTTCCGTTCCGCCCCGGCGGCGCGCTGCGTTACCACAGCGATGCGCGCGCGGCAGAGGTGGATTTTCGCCAGCAGCTGCTGGACAGCCACCAACAAGGCGACCTGGGCTGGTTTTCCCGGCAACTGCCCCTGGTGGGGTTGTCGGTGTTCCAGTCGTTGCTGACCCGGCAACCCCGCCCCGAGGGCATGAGCTGGCTGGCCGAGCGGCTTTACGATGGCTTTCACGCGGCCTTCCCGGAGCGCACCCTCAACGACATTCGCTTCTCCACCGACCCGCACGCCGGCCCCGCCGCAACCCTGGTGCAAGCCTTGACTTACCGGCAGATCCAACGCTGCCAGGCCGACCTCGACACCCTGGCCAACAGCCGTTCCGAAGCCGACTGGCAGGCGGTCCAGGACGCCACCGCCGCCGTTGCCGCCGAAGTCTTGCAAGTGCTGCTCACGCCCTTGCCCGGCGGGGTCACGGGGATGAACCGGGTGATGCAACTGGCCGTGCTGGGCAGCATGACCTACAGCGTCAGCGTGGGCCTGAATGAAGCGGTCAAGGGCGAGGCCAGCAGCTTCGCCTCGACCCTCAGCGATGTCGCCGACCTGGCCATCAGCGGCCGCTTGATCAGCGTCGCCGGCAGCGCCCATCGCCAGCGCATGCTCGGGCACCTGCAACGGCTGGGCAACCCGCGCAAAGTCACGCGTCCCGACGGGGTGGAAGAGCTGTGGAAACCCGACGCACGTCCCTACGCCCATCGCCAGCAGTACCTGCTCGAGGGTCAACGCGCCGACGCCCTGTGCGTGTTCACCGTGCAAGGCCAGCAATACGTCAAGCTGCACCATGACAGCCAGACCCTGGTGGCCGAGGTCGCCCACGACCAGGCCACCCAGCGCTACGTCCTCAAGAACGGCAGCAGCCCCTATAAGCCACCGATTGTCTTCAACCCGGCGCTGCAAGCCTGGACCTTCGACCTGCACAACACCCAGGCCCTGTCGGATGCCCAGTTGCTGCAACAGATGCTGCCCGATGGCTCATCGCTGATCGCGCGAGCCGACCTGGAGCGGATGCTGCGCAGCACAGCCACCTCCCGCGCCACCCTGGAGGACGTGTGGCGCGGCGAACCGGCCCCGTTGAACCTGATCGAAGGCGTGCGCCGCCTGCAAGCCGACCAGGTGATCGAGCACATCATCAACCGCTTTCATGAAGCCGGCTATCTGCCCCCCTATGGCGACAGCGTGGTGTTATGCCTGCTGACCCAACTGCCCGATTGGCCCGCCGCCACCTTGCTGAGCATCAACGACCCGCAACGCAGCGTGATCGAAACCTTCGGCAAGACCGAGCCGACGGTGCCGCGCCCGACAACGATCACCCTCGTGCGCGGCGCCGACCACCGCTACCAGGCCGAAGGCGACGGCGGCCTGCCGCCTTACCGGGCCGACCCCTTGCTGGGCCTGGTCATCAGCCTGCAACCGAGCACCTCGCTGCTGGGGCTCACGGATCAACTCGACGCCACGCTCGAACAGCGGATCCTGGCAGTACGGCGCGACGTCGCCGCCCTGGCACGGCGCGAACGCCTGGCCCTGTTCGCGGCCCTGGTGAACTACGCCGGCTATGAAAAACATGAGCTATTGCCGCCCGCCAATGTGCGGCGTTTCCTGCCGGTCAAGGCGTCGATGCCCTTGGTGGCGGTTACGCCGCTGCTGAAAAAACTGCGCGACCTCAACAGCCCGCTGTCACCGGCCTTGCTGGAGCGCCTGCTGGCGCAGCATCCCCTCACCCCGCGCCAGCAGCAGGCCTATCTGCGTGAAGGCGGGCTGCCCACGGCCTTTGCCGAACTGTTGGACAACCACCGCACCGCCCTGCGCATCGACGCTGCAATCGATGCGCTGTACCACCCGCGCCAGTTCAACAACGATGCCGATCAATGGGCGCGGGAGTTCGCCTCGGCGTTGATACGCCGAAGCCTCAAGCGCGATTTCCTCATCACCGAAGTGGTCGCGGGACGCATCGCCAAACCCTATCGCTCCAGCGGCCCCGAGGACCTCACCGTGGAGCTGCGTCACTACGGCGAGGGCGTCTATGAAGCCTATGACATGCGCAATGCCGGCACGATTGCGGTGACGCCGGCGGTGGACAGTTTCTACCTGGCCATCGGTTCGGTGCTGCAACCCCATGAGCGGCAACAATTGGGCATGCGCAGTGCCACCGACGCCAGGGGCCTGCGCATCACCCTGGGCGACTACATGAGCAACCAGCGCGGCCCGGAAGGCTTCGTCAGGCTGGCCGACGGTTCGCTGGCCCAGTACGAGCACACCCTGGCGCTGCCGACCAGCCTGCGGCCGGATGCCGAGGGTATTTTCCCCCTAGCCGGCGACCACTATCTGCCCCTGTTCGGTTCCTGGTACCGGATCGTCTATGACAAACGGCTGTTCAAGTGGCGGCTCAAACACCCGCAGAAGATCGGTGTCGACACCCCGACCCTGGAGCACAACGGCGAGGGCGCGTGGCGCCTGTCCAGCGAGAACCCCATGGGCTGGGACGACCACAGCCTGCTCTATCGCCTCGGGGGCGACCATTACACATTCCCCCAGGACACCGCCCGCAGCATTCTCGCCCTGACCGACACCCCGCCCCACGTGCTGCGCCAGATACACCGCAGCGGTCGGGCGTCGCCACCGTTGTTGGCCGATACCTGCAAGCGCTTGCGCATCGATCAGGAAATCAACCACTTCATCGAAGCGATGTATGAGCTCCCCAATAATTCCGCCACCGCTCCAGACCCGAACCTGCAACTGCTGGTGGTCTCCAGCCTGCCCGGCTGGCCCGACAGCCACGTGCTGGAGATTGTCGACCGGGATGCCCCGCTCAGATACCCCGCCCGTCATCGGACCGATGCCAAGGTGGTGAGCGCCACCGATAAAGACCTCGAGTCGGCCGGGCTGCTGGAAAAATTCATCGCTGACGATGACCTGACCCGGGCGCTGCTCGGCACGCTGCCGCAGACCGAGGAACAGCGCCTGTTCCAGCTGATCACCCGGATCGTTGGATACACCGACCGCGAGCGCTCGCAAATCCTCGACTCCTTGTACATGCGCAGCGAGACTGCGGGCAGCGAGCCGGAGCGCCGCTTCAAGACCAAGCACCCGGACCTGTCCACCAGCACGGTCAAGGCGATTCTCGGCCAGGCCTCCAAGCGCGAGCTCAAACAGCTGCATGAGCATGACCGCCTGAGCCTGCGCCTGGCCGAACAGGCGCGCCTGAGCGGCCACGAGTTACGCTTGAACCGGGCGTTCGAAGGCCTGTATGTGGATGCCTGCGCCAACGCCGACAGTGACCGGATCACCCTGTACCTGCTGCACAACCTGCCCGCCTGGCCGAAGACCCTGCGCATCGATGTGCGTGAACGGGACAATCAGGGGCGCCTGCTGGAAACCGCCGGCCATCGGCAGGGCTCCTCGCGCCGGACCGTGGCCAGGACCAATCGCGGTTACCAGGCCTACACCCCGCAGGGCGAGCCGCTGGGCCAGCCCTCGAACCGATTGCTGCGGGTGATTCTCAGCAGCTTGTCCGCCGACGAGCAGGCCTTGCTCGAGGTGGACAGCGAAAGCGGTATCGCCCAACTGCGCACCCAACTGGCCGAACTGGCCTTCGCACGCCGCGTGGAAATCAAGGGCCTGCTGGATATCCCCCATCTGCAACCCTGGATGCAACCGGCCATGGGGGTGGATCGTTCGTTCCTGGTGTATCCGTTCTGGCAGCGTATCTGGCCGTTTCGCGGCCCACGGCCGCCGGATCTGGTGGCCAAGGTCCAGGAGCTTTACCCGCACTTCAACAATGACGATGCACGGCGGATGCTCCAGTCCCTGAACATGACCGACCCGGAAAAACTCATCGAGCTGGAGCGCCGCCAGGCCGAGTACCAGGCCATGGACGTGGAATTGTCACGCTGGAGCGAAACCCTGCTGCCGGCCGACAACGAACTCAATGACCCGCTGGGCATGAACCGTGGCCGACGTCGCCATATCGCCTACCAACTGCGGGGCGCATGGCGGCGCGAAAACGCGACGTTCTACATCGCCGGCCTGTTCAACGTACCGTCACTGGAGTTGCAGCTGGACGACGAAGGCCTGCCGCCCGGCTCGTTCCTGACCGGCACCAGCGGCTTCAGCCACATCGAGTACCTGCGGATTTCCGGGAACGCCTTCCCCGCCACGGGGGCAGAGTTCCTGGGCAAATTCACCCAGCTCAAGGCCCTGCGTATCGACTGTCGCCTCACCGACTTGCCCAGCGCGATCACCGACATGACCTGGCTCACCCACCTTGACTTGAACGACAACGACCTGCGCTTGACCGAAGAGTCGGTACAGCGCCTGGCCACTATGGTCAACCTGCAGAAACTCGACCTGAACGACAACCCGGACCTGACCCTCACCCCGGATATCAGCCGGATGCCGCAGCTCAATACCCTGCGCCTGGCCAACACCGGGATCACCCAATGGCCCATCGGCGCCAGCGCGCTGCCGGTGCTGACCGAGCTGCACTTGCAGTCCAACGGGATCAGCACCATTCCCGACGAAGTCTTCAGCAACCCCTGGTTGCAAATGGCCAATCGCAATACCCTGCTGCACGAAAACCCGCTGTCCGCCGAGACCCTGGCAAGCATCGACGCCTACCGTATCGCCACGGGTATCCGCCTGGGCGGTCAACTGCGCACACCGGCCCATGCCCCCGTGGCGCCGAATGACTTCGATACCTGGCTGACCGGCGTCGCGGCGCAGGACGTGGCGGCCCGCCGACAACTGTGGGAGCAACTGAAGACGAATGAAACAGCAAGTGCCGATGATGTGTTCCGGGTCCTGCGCGACCTGAAGAGGACCCACGCCTACCGCAGCAACACCTCAAGAACGCGGCTGACCGAGCGGGTCTGGAGCCTGCTGATGGCGATGGGCGAGTCGACGCAACTGCGCAACACGATCTGCCTCAATACCTACGGCTCAGGCAATTGCGGCGACAGCGTGCTGCTGGCCTTTACCAACATGGAACTGCATCACCGTATCCACCAGGCCAAGCTGCAACCCAGGAGCTACCTGGCCGACCGGGCCTTGCTGGAACTGGCCAAGAGTTGTTTCTACCTCAATCAGCTCGACCACTTTGCCGACCAGTTCGTGCTGGCGCGCGAACGGGCCGACCTGGACGCCGACCCCGCCGAGGTGACCATCTACCTGCGCAGTAAACTGGCGCGGGAATTCAACTTGCCGTTTTATCCACTGGAGCTGCTGTACAGCGTGGATGACTATGTGACACCGGCGGTGATCGACGACGCGCGCCGGACCCTGCGCAGGCTCGGCCAGTCACCGGCCTTGCAGGAAGCGATCCTGGCCACCGAGTTCTGGGTCGAGTACCTGGCCAGCAGTGAGCCGGAGGCGTTTTTCACCGTCAAGGACACCATCACCTACAAAGTCAGCGTGCTCGATCAGGCATTGTCGGACAGGCGTTCGGATGAATACCTGGAGCGTCGCCAGCAATTGGCCGACGAGGAAGCCAACGAACACAACCGCCTGGTGCGGCAGTTGACCGAGGGCACGCAACGCACGTTGCAGCGGGTCTGAGACCGTGCGGGCCGACCTGTCGTAACACAGGCCGGCCCGCGCTCAAGGGATCACGCCGATGGCTGTGAACCCTGGACGACCGTGGTCGGCTGCAGCTTGAACACGTAGAACAACACGGTCAGCAGCACCAGGAACGCCGGCCCCACATACAGTGCCACGCGGGTATCCGGGAAGTACGCCATCAGGCCCACCACCAGCACCAGGAACGCCAGGGCCAGGTACGAACTGACCGGGTACAGCCACATGCGGTACTTGAGGGCTTTCTGTTCGGCCGGGCTCAGGCTCCTGCGGAACTTGAGCTGGGCCAGCAGGATCATGACCCACGTCCAGATCGCGCCGAAGGTGGCGATGGACGTGACCCAGACGAAGACTTTCTCCGGTACCAGGTAGTTGAGCAGCACGCCCAGCAGCAAGGCGAAGATCGACAACAGCAGCGCCTTGCGCGGTACGCCGTTGCTCGAGGTGGTAGCGAACGTGGCCGGCGCCTGGCCGTTCTGCGCCAGGCTATAGAGCATGCGCCCGGTGCTGAAGATGCCGCCGTTGCACGACGACAGTGCCGCAGTGATCACCACGAAGTTGATGATGCCGGCGGCGGTCTTGATGCCCAGGCGCTCGAAGGTCATCACGAACGGGCTGCCCTGGGTGCCGATTTCATTCCACGGGTAGATCGACAGGATCACGAACAACGCGCCCACGTAGAACAGCAGGATGCGCCAGAACACCGAGCCGATGGCGCGGGGAATGGTCTTCTGCGGGTTCTTCGCTTCACCGGCGGTGAGGCCGATCATCTCCACGCCCAGGTAGGCGAACATCACCATTTGCAGGGACATCAACACGCCCTGGACGCCATTGGGCATGAAGCCGCCGTGGCTCCACAGGTTGGAAATGCCCAGGGCCACGCCGTCGTTGCCGAAGCCGAAGGCAATGATGCCGACGCCGCCGATCACCATGGCAATGATGGTGACGATCTTGATCAGCGCGAACCAGAATTCGAACTCACCGAAGGCCTTCACCGCGATCAGGTTGATGGTGCCCATGCTGATCAGGGCTGCCAGGGCCCAGATCCAGCGCGGCGTATCGGGGAACCACACGCCCATGTACACCGCCACCGCAGTGATCTCCGCCACGCAGGTCACCAGCCACAGGAACCAATAGTTCCAGCCGGTCAGGAAGCCCGCCAACGGGCCGAGGTAGTCCTGGGCATAGCGGCTGAACGAGCCGGCGACCGGGTTGTGCACCGCCATTTCGCCGAGGGCGCGCATGATCACCAGGATGGCCAGGCCACCGATGATGTAGGACAGCATGATGGCCGGGCCGGCCATTTCGATGGCCTTGGCCGAGCCGAGGAACAGGCCGACACCGATACAGGCGCCGAGCGCCATCAGGCGGATATGCCGTTCGCCCAGTTCGCGTTTGAGCGGGCCGCCCGAAGCGGTCTCGCCATGGGGCAGGTGGTTGCCGACTGGCATAGGGATACAACCTCGTCTTGTTATTGGATATGAGCCTCCGAGTCCGGCACGCCACGGCGGGTCAGCCATGGCATGCCGTCTCCGGTGAACCTTATGGGTCAACCGGTCTGGCCGGGCCAGATCAGGGGGGTGCAGTATAAAAAGCTCAACCCAGTGATTTTCACTCTATAAACGGCAATATTCAGCGGGAACTCCCGGAGAACTCCGATTGCGCGGTGGGAGTATCGCACGGCAATGGTGCGCGGCTTAAGCCCATTGCCCTGCGTACTGACCCTGGCGGCGCCCACATCGGCACGTCGAAGAACCACGTGCGGGCCATGGGCAGGCTGATTTCGCCGCGATGAATCGCCAGGGGTTGCACGGGGTCGCCCGCACGCCGACAAATTTCTCGGCGGTGCCCATCAGCGTCTACGCTTGAATCAAGTCCGATCAATCTGCCGGGATGGATCAATCGACTATGGGCGCTTTATGGCAAACCGATTCAACCAAGGCTGCGGCCCCCACCGACAGCATGGACGAACAGCCATTGCCACGACGCTCCCGCAAACGGCTGTACCGGTGGCGAATGGCGTGGCTGTTGCTGGTGATCGGCCTGATCGCCGCAGGGTTCGCCGCCCAGCGCGAAATGCGCACGTCCCATTGGCAGGCCCGGGAACTGAGCCGCCTGGCCGCCACCTTGAACTACCGGCTCGAACCCGGCCCCAGCGATGCCGTGGTCTATCCCGGTGACGGGCCTTTCGACAAACGCCTGGGCTACAGCGACCTGGATGAATTCCTGCCGCGCCTGCTCAAGCGCAACTATCTGGTCCAGAGCCAGGTGCGCTTCTCCCCGCCCCTGATGACCTATGCCGAGCGCGGCCTGTTCGTGCCTTATGGGGAGAAAATCCAGGCCGGCCTGTCGATCAGCGATTGCCGCGCCGAGCCGTTGTACCGGTTCACCTACCCACAGCAGTCCTACCAGCGTTTCGACGCGATCCCGCCGGTGGTGGTCAACAGCCTGCTGTTCATCGAGAACCGCGATTTGCTCGACCCGGCCCAGCCCCAGGCCAACCCGGCGGTGGACTGGCCGCGCTTCGCCAGGGCGGCGTGGTCGCAAGTGGCCAAGCTGTTGCACTTGCCCGGGCAGACCGCCGGCGGCAGTACCCTGGCCACCCAGCTGGAAAAATACCGCCACTCCCCTGACGGGCTGACGCTGTCCGGCGGCGAGAAACTGCGCCAGATGTTTTCCGCCAGCGTGCGCGCCTATCGGGATGGCCCGCAGACCTTGCAGGCGCGCCAGGACATCGTGCGCGACTACCTCAACAGCGTACCGTTGTCCGCCGTGCCCGGTCACGGCGAAGTGCATGGCATGGCCGAAGGGTTGCGTGTGTGGTACGGCGCCGACTTCGACCGCACCAACGCGTTGCTCGCCGACGCCAGCCCGCAGGACCTCGCGCAAAAGGGCCTGGCCCTGCGCGAAGTGTTGTCGTTGATGATTGCCCAGCGCCGGCCTTCCCATTACCTGTCCAAAGGCCACGCGGAACTTTCGAACCTGACCGACAGCCACCTCCGCCTGCTGGAGCGGGACGGGATCATCGACCCTGCCCTGGCAAGGGCCGCCCTGGCCAGCAAAGTAAGTTACCGCGACTGGCAGCAACAGCCGACGCTCCAAGCGATTGACACCAACAAAGGCATCAGCATGGCCCGCAGCCGCCTGGCCGCCCTGCTCAACCGCCCGCTGTATGACCTGGATCGCCTCGACCTGTCCGCCACCAGCACCTTGCACAATGAGCTGCAAACCCAGGCCACGGCCTACCTCAAGCACCTGGCCGATCCGGCCTTCGCCGGGCAACTCGGCCTGCTCGGCCCGCGCCTGCTGACGCCCGCCAGCACCGCCCAGGTGCGCTACAGCTTCACGCTGTACGAGATGACCGGCGACGGCGCGCGGGTCCGGGTGCAGACCGACAACACCGACCAGCCGTTCGATATCAACGAGAGCAGCAAGCTGGAACTGGGCTCCACCGCCAAGCTGCGGGTGCTCACCACCTACCTGCAAATCATCAGCGAACTGCACCAGCGCTACGCCGACCAGACACCGGCTGCACTGAAAAAAGTCGATATCGATGAGCAGGATCGCCTGTCGCGCTGGGCCGTGGACTACCTGGCGCAAAACAGCGACAAGAGCCTGTCGAAGATGCTCGAGGCCGCCCTCGACCGGCCGTATTCCGCCAGCCCCGGCGAGAGTTTCTTTACCGGCGGCGGCCTGCATCGCTTCCATAACTTTCGCAATGAAGACAACGGCCGCAACCCGACGTTGCGCGACGCCCTGCGTGAGTCGATCAACCTGCCATTTATTCGCCTGATGCGTGACCTGGTGCGCTACAGCACCTATCACGCAGACAACAACAGTGCCGAGTTGCTCAAGGACGACAGCAACCCACGGCGCCAGGAATACCTGGCCCAGTTCGCCGACCGCGAAGGCACGACCTTCCTGCTGCGCTTCTGGAAAAAGTACCGCAACAAGGACACCCAGGCGCGGCTCGCCACCTTTCTCGACAGCCTGCACCCTACCGCCATCCGCCTGGCCGCCGTGCACCGCTACCTGTTGCCCCAGGCCAGCCAGGCGAGCTTCAACAGCTTCGTGCGCTCCCACCTGACCGGCGCCAAAGCCGCAGAAAAACTGACCGACGAGCGCCTGGCCAGGCTCTACACCGACTACGGTCCGGGCGCCTATGACCTGCCGGACCAGGGCTATATCGCCAAGGTCCACCCTCTGGACCTGTGGCTGCTCGGCTACCTGTTGAACCACCCCGACGCCACCTTCACCCAGGCCGTCGCCGCCAGCGAGCATGAGCGCCAGGAAGTCTATGGCTGGCTGTTCAAGAGCCGCCACAAGAGCGCCCGCGACAGTCGTATCCGCACCATGCTGGAGGTCGAGGCGTTCCTGGATATTCACCAGCGCTGGCAGGCGGTGGGCTACCCGTTCGACCACCTGGTGCCGTCCCTGGCCACGGCCATCGGCAGCTCGGGGGACCGCCCGGCGGCGCTGGCGGAACTGGTGGGCACGATCCTCAACGACGGCGTGCGCGAGCCGACGCTGCGCATCGACAGCCTGCACTTTGCCGTCGACACCCCCTATGAAACCCGCCTGGTGAACAACCCCGACAAAGGCAAGCGGGTGATGCCCAGCGAAGTCGCCACCGCCTTGCGCGGCGCGTTGTCCCAGGTGGTGGATGCGGGCACGGCCAAACGCGTGTCGGGCAGCTTCAAGTTGCCCGACGGCACACCGCTGGCCATGGGCGGCAAGACCGGCACCGGGGACAATCGCATCGAAGCCATCGGCGCCGGTGGGCGCATCCTCAGCTCCAAGGCGATCAACCGTACCGCGACCTTTGTGTTCTATATCGGCGACCGGCATTTCGGCACGCTGACGGCCTTCGTGCCCGGCAGCGGCGCGCAGAATTTCACCTTTACCTCGGCGCTGCCGGTGCAGGTGCTCAAGGGCATGGCACCGGTGCTGATGCCGTACCTGCAACCGGGCGGCCATACCCTGTGCAACCCGCCTCGTGCCGTGACCTCAACAGACTAACCGTTGATTTCGATGATGCGTTCGGAGGTGCCCTCCACCAGATAGAACCGATACGTCCGCCCGGGCTGTTTTTCAAAGCTGAACACCCGGCCAGGGAAGATATGGTTCTTGGTGGTCGGGGCGCAGGATGTACGGTCCTTTGCCGCGCAATCCTTGAACTCATCCACCACCACCACGGTGTTGCCGGCATTGCGCAAGGTGTAACGCTGCCCGCCGTTTTCGACCCGGGTGTCGAAGCGGCTGTCCTTGGGCCGCACGAAGAACACCGTGCCGTAGCCGGCCATCACCTGCACGCCTCCCACCAAGGTCTCTTCGTAGGCTTTGCGCTCTTCGTCGCTGAGACCAAAGCCGTCTTCGGTCTCGGGCGCGACCGGCAGGTAGCGTACCCGGAAGTAGCGCTCGCGGTCGCGATCGCCGATAAACACAAAACGCGTGCTCTGCATGCCGTCCGCCGGCACGATCAGGCGCGCCGGGCTGGCCACCAGGCCGTTGCGCACGCTGCCATCGGCTTCGAGCTTGAGCGGCACCTCGTCGTAGCTGCCGTCGGGCTTGTAGAGCATCTCGGTGACATTGACCTTGACGAAGGCCGTCTTGGTGCCGCCGTTGAATACCCGCTTGAGGTAGGTGCTTTTATCGCCGCGCAAATAATCGTAGAAGTCACCGACGTTGATGTTCGGCCCGGCCTGGGCATTGAGTGAACACAGCATCAAACCCAGCATTGCATATAAAGCCTTCATAACCACTCCTCTGCCCATCATCACGGCCGTACCGCATCGAACAGCAGCTCGACGCTGCCGTAGTACTCACCAGGGGTAAAACCATCCGCCGGCTCGACCGCCGAGATATCCAGCAGCACGCGCTTGCCCTGGCGCGCCTCGTCGTGCGGCACCACCAGGGTGTCATCGAGGCCCAGCACCTGGCCGTTGAAGGTGACGTTCAAGTCGATATAGGTGCGCCCGCCATTGAACAGCGTGGGCAACGCGCCCAGACGGGCGTTGATGCCGCCGGCGGAACTCTTCACGTCAAAGTGCTCGCGCAGCGGGCGCAGGCGCCCGGGTACCAGGTCCCAGACCATTTTTTGCTCGCGCTCCAGGAACCCGGGGTTGATCGGCAGGACGTAAAAGTCTGCGGTCGGGATGGTCACGGACACATCGAACACCTGTTCTTCACGGATCGCCAAGGCCTGGGTACTCAGCAATGCGCCCACCATCAGCAGCAGCGCCGCCAACACGAGCTTGCAATGTCTGCACGACTGGCGCGCGCCCCCTGGGGCTATTTCACTGACCATCAGCCTTTGACCTCATATGGTTTTTTTTCGCTGCCCTCGATCAGGGTGAAGCGGTAGGTACGCCCGGCCTGCCTGGCAAAGCTGAAGGCACGCCCCGGCAGGATGTGATGCTTGGTGACGGGCAGGCAGTCCTGGCTATCGCCACTGGCGCAGTCCTTGAACTCATCGACCACCACCACGCTGTTGCCGTCGTTATGCAGCCCGTACTCAACGGGTTGCTCATCGATGCGGGTGGCGAAGCGGGTGTCCTTGGGCCGCACGAAAAACACCGTGCCGAACCCCGCCAACACCGTGACCCCGGCTGACAGTTGGTTCTTGTAGGCCTCGCGCTCTTCGCTGGAGACCACGAAATCGTCCTCGGGCTCGGGCATCACGGGCACGAAACGCAGGCGGAAATAGCGCTCGTTTTGCCGCTCGCCCAGGTACAACAGGCGTGTGCCCTGCATGCCATCGGGCGGCACGATCAGGCGGGCCGGCGTGGCCATCAGGCCATCGCGCGCGGCATTCCCGGGGTTGTTCTTGAGCTCGACCTCCTCGGCGCTGCCATCGGCGTTGTAGAGGATCTCCATCACCGAGACCTTGATGAACGCCGTACTGTCGCCACCGTTGAATATCCGTTTCAGGTAGGTACTTTTGTCACCGTCGAGGTAGTCATAGAACACCCCGACGTTGATGTTGGGAGCCGCTGGCGCCGACAACGGCATCCAGCACAGCGCACACAGCGCCAACAGATGTTTCATCGCCATAAATCCCCGTTAGAGTTCCGAATCCCAGACCACCGTGACCTGGCCTGAATAGGTGGTGCCGCCACGGCTGAGCATCTGGTCGGCGTAATCTTTCTTGACTTCGAAATGCAAGGTACCGGGCCGGCGATTGACGTAGAAACCAGGCTTGAACAGCTCGGTGCCGGCACCGCTGAGCAGCAGCGGCTGGCGGTTCACGGCGGCGCCGTCCTCACGGGTCAGGCCGTAGGGCAGGCTGACGCTGACATCCACCGGCACTTGGTGGCCGTCGCTGGTGTTTTTCAACGCGCAGGTGTCACCGATGACCCACTCGCAGGCCATCTGCATCTTGAAACGCGACGATGCGGACATGTTGAAGGTCTGGTCACGGAACAGGCGCGCCGGTTTGCGGCCCTGATTCAGCCAGGCTTGCCAGCCGCCTTTAGGGACCAGTTCAATACGGTTTGCACCGGGAGGAACTTCGACCTTGAGTTCATGCAGCACAGACAGGGTGAAGTTCAGGGTCAGCGTAGGACTGCTGGGCATCATCATGTTGCCCAGGTCAAAGTCCTGTCCGGGCCCCACGGTATATTGATGACTGCCGGTGTACTCCCCTGAAGACATGCCTAAAGGGTTAGGCGTGCTGAGTTCGTAGGCAAATTCCAGATGGCTGAAACGCATCGTGGGGATATCGAACCTGGCCTGCTTGGCACATAGCGAACCAACGGGGGCTCCCCAGAAAAATGCAAACGACACGCCCCAATAGGCGCTCACCCCGGTACCTCGGCAAGGACTCGGCGCGTACACCCAATTAGAACCGGTCCACAAGCGTTCATGCGCCTGCAAAGGAGTAACGCCGCCCCCCACCAGGTTGACCAGATTCGGTACCGAATACGTCGAACCGATCCCCAGGATCCGGACCCTGACCGTTTCCACTTCCTGGGTCTGTCGATGGATAACCGTCAGGTCCTGCCACTCCGTCGGGAGTTTAAACATTGCTCCTTGCCGGGGATCCGTATGAAACGCAGGAATCGTCCCAATGGATTCAGACGAAATACCAGCCCTGAGGCTGAATAGATTCAGGGCGGCACATTGAGCGGGATAAACCACGCAGTAACCCGTGTTCGGGGTTTTATTCTCGAACTTGTTCAAATGCGGATTTGCAGGGTCCGGCCGAAACTCAGCCTGGATGTTCATGTGTACCGCCATTGCGGGCATTGCCAGCAACGCCAATAGCGTACAGGCGGCAACGCTGGAGCAACGTCCTATCCGTTTCCACACCTTCATGTCTTTACTCCAACACTACGTAACTGACGGCGCTTCATACTTGCGAATCCCAGACCACCGTGACCTGGCCCGAGTAGGTGCTGCCTCCCCGTTCGAGCATCTGTTCGGCGTAGTCTTTCCTGACCTCGAAGTGCAAGGTGCCGGGCCGTCGGTTGACATAGAAACCCGGTTGAAACAACTCGGTACCGGCACCGCTCAGCAGCAACGGCTGGCGATTCACCGGCGCACCGTCCCCGTGGCTCAAGCCATGGGGCAGGCTGACGCTGACATCCACCGGCACTGCGTGGCCGTCGGTGGCGTTTCTCAAGGCGCAGGTATCGCCCATCGTTCGCTCGCAGCCCAACTGCATCTTGAAGCGCGACGAGGCGGAGATATTGAAAGTCTGGTCACGGAACAGCCGCGCGGGTTTGCGGCCCTGGTTCAGCCAGGGCTGCCAGCCGCCCTGGGGCACCAGTTCAATGCGATTGCCCCCCGGCGGTACTTCGACCTTGAGGTCGTGCTCCACGCTCAAGGTGAAGTTGAACGTGAGGGCGTTCTTGGAGGGCATCATGACGTCGCCGAAATCGTAATCGCCGCCAGGGCCCATGGTGTAGGTGATGCTGCCGGTGTATTGCCCGCTGGACATGCCCAAGGGGTTGGGCGTGCGCAGTTCGTAGGCATACTCCATGGTGTTGACGTTCATCCTGAGCAGGTCCTGTGACGGTTTCCGGCTGCAAGGGCCGGCCCCTTCAGGCGTCAGCCAGAAGTACGAAGCGGACGCGGTACCCGCTGCAAGATGGCTGGTGCTTTGGCAAGGGGAAGGAGCGTACCGCCACTGTGTTGACCAGGCGATCCCTGGCTGCCCCCATGCCGAAACGCCTGGAGGCCGGGGGACAGACCAATACCCGCCGATGCCAGCGATCCGGACTTGAACGATCTCTGTTTCCTGGGTGGTGGCATGGGTCACGACCAAGTCACGCCAAGCGGACGGCACCTTGACCATGAAGCCCTGACGCTCCTCCTCATGATTGGCAATGATCGGTGCGACGCTGTTAATCCTGAGGGTAGTGTCCCGCAGGCTGAAAATACCCAACGCCTTGCAACGCGCCGGAATATGCGCGGCGCAGATCGAGCTGATCGGCGTGGTGTTTTCGAATTTGTTCACCATGGGGTTGGACGGGTCGGGGCGAAACCGCGCGGTGATGTTCTCGTCGGCCGTTGCGCCAGCGGAACACAGCAGGACGGCCATGCCCAGGGCGAAACGGCGAGGCGGGCGGGCCCTGGGGTTTTTCATAACGTTGTTTAGTCTCGTCATCATGCTCAACCGGCAATCTGTTCGGCGGTGGTGGAGTCGGCCAACGTATCCGGCGTGCAACGCAAGTCACCGATCATCAGCACGCTGTTTTCGCTGCGGGCCTTGGAGGGGTCGAGCCGGAACTGGCAGAGCAACTGGTTGTTACGGCGCACTTCGAGGGTGGGTGAACTGGCGTTCATTTCCAGCGAGAAGAAGCCGTCAACCTCGCTCACCCCACGGGTGGCGTGATTGATCACGTGCAAGCCCTTGAGCGGTTTGCCCTGGGGATCCACCAGGCGACCGAGAACGGTCACGGTTTGCATCACACTGATCTTGCGATACTCCACGCCCCCCTTGTTCAAGTGGTAGCGCGTGCGCGGCGGCTGGATCGTGGCCGAGGGTGCATGGTTGCCTTCGAAGTCGAAGCTCACCGAGCTGCCCTTGTAGGCGGTGATCGGGATGAAGTTGCGGCCGGGGCGCAGGGCCGTGCTGCCGCCGCTCAGGTCGTCGGCGCGCAGGGCGATGTCATCGACGTCGGTCTCCACGTCCACGATCAGGCCGGAACCGGTGCCGTGGTATTGGCTGGTGAGCACCATCTTCTGCTGGCCCAGGGCGAAGGTGCTGTCCAGGTTGAGGCCGCCGGACAACTCGTTGTTGAACGACGAGCGCTGGGCATAGCCATCACCACTGACAAACTCGTTTTCGAAACTGGCCATGCCGGACAAACCGACGCCGTAGGTGTCGGTGGTTGCCGTGGCGGACACGCTTTGCAGCATGTGGTCCTGCAGGTCCTTGCGGTAGGTCAGCGAGGCATTGTTGTCGCGGGTCCCGTCGCGGGAAGTCCGCGTGCCGATACTGGCGGACCATTGCTCGCCCGGCGCGCCAAGGGCCAGGCTGACGCTCAGGTCAATCCCGCGGTTGCGCCGGTCGCCCGTGCTGGCGCTGGCGGGCCGGTCGAACACTGACAGCCGCCAATTGGCGTCGTTGCCGAACAGGTGGGTGCGTTCGGTCCAGCCCAGGTCCAGGCCGACGCCTTCGTTATTGCCCTCGCTGTAGAACAGCCGGCCATTGATCGAACGCAGGTTGCTCAGGCGATGGTTGACCGAAATCGACGAACTGCTGGTCTGGCCGACAAAGATGTCGCGCTGGCGAATACGCGTGCCATCGGGCAGGTTTTCGTAGGTGTTGCGGGTGTCGAGCCAGCTGCGGGTGTGGTTGAACACCACGCTGCCCATGCCGTAGTTGTATAAGCCGTTGAGGTCGAGACCGGTGCCGTACTTTTCCGACCAGTACACGTTGGCGTACAGGCTGGCCTGGTCGGCCAGGGTCCAGTCGATCGAGGAGCCGTACTGCATGTTGTCCTTGACCTGGCGCCCGGATACACCCAGCACCACACGGGGATGCGCCAGGTAATTGAGGGAGACGCCGGCAGTCGGACTGCCGCTGCTTTGTTCGTCGAAGTTACTCAGCAGTTTGCTTTCCTGGCCGGCGAACAGGTTGTAGCGCCAACGCTCGTCGTGGTTGCGCCAGTTGTTGGGCTTGTACACCAGCTCCTGGGTGGTGCTGGTGATCTGGCCGTCTTCCACCAGGCGCACTTCCACTTCATAGATGCCGCCGGGCAGTGGTCGGGTGTCCAGGCTGTGCAGGCCGCTGCCGACCGGCTGGGTGTTGATCAGCAGGCCATTGCGGTAAATCTCCACCGATGCCTGGCGGCTGGCGGTGACATAGATCGGGTAGACCGCCGGTTTGGAGTTGTTGATCACCAGGCTGTCGGAACTGCCGTACATCATACCGACCGCGGTGTCCGGGCTGGCGCCGAAGGTGCGCAGCTGGCGGGTCAGGCCTTCGGCGTTGGGGGTGAAGTAGCCCAGGCGCAGGAAGTTGCCCTGCAACTCGCGCTGGGTATAAAGCGCATACACCGCGTGGTTGAGGTCGTCGTCATCGGGACCGCCGAGGCGCGAGAACTGCATGTTCAGGGTCTGGCTCCACAGGCCCAGGCTGCTGCTGGCGTCGATGCCGAAGCGCCCGCCCAGGTCCTGGCCTTCGCCGCCGCTGAGGTTCAATTGGTTGCGTACGATCAGGCCGGTGCTGCCACCGGTGGGCAGGAAATAGTACCGCTGCGCCTGCTCATCACGCTCGGCGTTCTCGGTCAGCAGCGACACCGTGGAATTTTCCAGGTTGTAGTGCACGGCCATGAGCCCGTCCGGGCAGTTGCTGGCGCAGGCACCCAGGGCCACACCCTGTTTCAGGTAATCGGCCCACTGGTCGCGCTCTTCGTCCTTGATCACGCTGCCGTCGTGGTCGGTAAAGTCGAGCAGGGTCATGCGGTCATCACGGGTCAGGACAATCATCGCTTCGGAGACAAACTCCTGATCCAACTCAACCCTGACCGCCAGCGGCACGTCGAAAAAGTGCTCTTCAAAGTCCGCCGGCAGTCCCTTGGCCTGGGACAGCAAACTACGGGGGGTTGTACCGTCGGCGGTACCTGCCGCCAACGCGCCCGCACAAAACAACAGGGCGAGCGCTGCCGCGATGGGAGTCATCGGGAACATGAACGGAATACTCTGAATTCGGACGTCAAAACAGGGAGACCGATCGACCGACAAACGCTGCCTGCCGACCGGTACCGCTACCCAACAATAAGCCGCGGCTTATTGAGTCAACGGGCTTGGCGTTACGGAGTAACGCGTGGCTCGTGGTCGAACACGATGGTGTAGTTGGTGGTGAAGAGGCCGGAAATGCCATCCGCCGGCTTGGCTGCGGCCACGACCAGATCCGCCTGGGTACCTGGGGTGGAACTGGCGTCGTCGACCACTTCCAGCGGCGAACCGGTCAGCACCACACCGTTGAAGGTGTTCGTCAGTGCGATCGACGAAGTGCCGTTGGTCAACGAAGCAGGACCGCCTTCGATGTAGGCCTTGATCGAGCCATCCGTGTTCTTCACATCGTAGGTAGCGCGCAGCGAACTCAGTTCACCGCTGACGGTGTTGTAGGCCATGGTTTCATCACGACCGAAGTTGGGATCACGCGGCTGGACATGAAACTGCTTGGTAGGAATGGTGGCCTTGATGTTGATGACGCTGGTAGCTTCGCCGGCAGCGAACACGCTGGAAGAGCCAATAGCCAGAGCGATCAGTGGCAGCACGAAAGCGGTCTTTTTAAGCATTTTAAGTACCTGTAGTGACATCAGTCTTTAGTTGAGAAACGGTTTCTCGCGCCGCAAGCAATCGCGTAATGCGTGTCTTGCGACGCCGGTAAATACTCCCTCGAAAACCCATTCAACGATGCCAGCACATTCGTTTAACCGCGTAATTAATCACGACTGGGCAATACAGAAAAAAACAATATTATTCAATACGTTGAATATTAACTGTCATCTATGTATTACCTTTTCAAGCACTCGATACTACTTAGTTTATTCATTTATCTGTAGGACATTAACTACACGCACCGCAGACTCTAACTATTCAAGCGTTTCGCCTAAAGACGTACTTAATAAGTTTATTCCCCATTCATGAAATCGCCATTTAACGGTCAAATAAAGGATGGTAGCGCCGGAACGGATTGTGGGTCGTGACGCTCCTTCAGAAGCAGCTCTCGCCTGCCGGCACCGCTCGTCAGAAGATTTTGCATCGCTCATAAGATATATCTTAAGTTGTATCGAAATCAGACAAGAGAACATCACCATGAGAGACCCTCATCACCACCGAGACCACGGTGAGCGCCACGATGGCTTTGAAAAGCGCGCCGGCCGCGAACGCGGTGGGCGTGGCCCGCGTGTCTTCGCACCGGGTGACCTGAAACTGCTGCTGCCGGCGCTGATTGCCGAGCAGCCGTGCCACGGCTATGACTTGATCCGCCGCATCGAAACCCTGTTCGACGGCGCCTACAGCCCCAGCCCCGGGGTGATCTACCCCACGCTGACCTTCCTGGAAGAAAGCGAATTGATCGCCGGCGACGCCGAAGGTGGAAAAAAACGCTACACAATCACCGAGGCCGGTCGTCTCTTCCTAAGCGAACAGGCAGTGGCTCTCGACGGCATTCGCCTGCGCATGGACGTGAGCAAACGCTCGCTGCGCGGCCATGACCGCCCAGCGGAAATCCACGAGGCCGTGCATAACCTGCGCCATGCCTTGCATTCGCACCACGGGCGCTGGAGCCCGGAAGAAATCGTTCGTGTCGCGGCGCTGCTCAACGGCGCCGCCCAAGCCATTGCCGACGGGACAGCTCAATGAATACGCAAGCCATCCACCGCGTGACCCACGAAATCAAACGGCGCCGCCTCGAAGTCGTGCGGGTAGTCGACCTCACCCCGCGCATGCGCCGCATCACCCTGGGCGGCCCGGAACTGGCGGGCTTTATCAGCCTGGGCAGTGACGATCACATCAAGCTGCTGTTCCCGCAGAACGCTGCCGAACAAGCGGCGCTGGAAAGCCCGACCTTCAACATCAAGGGCGACGGCCCGCAACCGGCGATGCGCGACTACACGCCACGGCGCTTCGACCTGGACATCGGCGAGCTGGACATCGACTTCGTGCTGCACGGCGACGGCCCCGCCTCCACCTGGGCAGAACAGGCCACGGTCGGCCAGCACCTGTACATCGGCGGGCCACGGGGCTCGATGATCGTGCCGGATATGTTCGACAGCTATTTGCTGATCGGCGATGAGACGGCGATCCCGGCCATTGCTCGGCGCCTGGAAGAATTGCCGGCCGGGCGCAAGGTGCTGGCGGTGATCGAAATCGCCAATGCGGCGGAACGGCAGGCACTGGCAAGTGCTGCCGATGTGGAGGTGAAATGGGTCGTGCGCGGCCAGGACGACCTGCTCGACACCGTGCAGAAACTGACGCTGCCGAGCGGTTCGTTGTACAGCTTTGTCGCCACCGAAACCAGGCTGTCGCGCCAGGTACGCCGGGTGCTGCTGGACACCCACAAGGTCAATGAGGCGTTCCTCAAGGCGGTGGGTTACTGGCGTGCGGAAGGCAGCGAAGAGGAGTAAGCCTCAACAAGGACACCGCTGCCGCTGACAACCCCAGCGGCAGGCGCGTATCGAACGACGAGGCAGTACCTTTGCAGGTGATGGTGATCGGCGTGGTGATCCCACCGTCCGGGCATGAATAGGTGAGCCGGCGGTTGCTGCGGTGGATCGTGTCGGCGGATCGGTACCTATTGCTCTTTGGTGCACATTGCCGAATGTTGATATCGATCGGGTTGTTATGTTGATCGTGCAGGTTAAATTCGGGGTGATTTCAAGGTCCTGTCCAGGCCGACCGCCGCCAGGGCAACCAGCACGAACCCCAGCAGGATCCCCCCGGCATTCACAAACACATGTGGATAACCCAGGGTGCCGACATCGATGAACGGGTACTGGTACTGCCCGAGCAAATCCCCACGCAGCAGCACATAGCCGAAGTACACCAACGGGTAGATGACCCACAGGCCAATGTGCTTGAGGCGCAACTGGCCCTTGGGCACGCAGCGCCACCAGTACAGCACGAACAGCAGCGGCATCACGTCGTGCAGCAGCTCATCAGCGATCCATTGAAAACCTTCGGGCTGCCACAGATGCCGCAGCAACAGGCTGTAGGCCAGGCCCACCACCACGATGCTGACGGCGATGCCGCTGCTGACACCGGGGGTGAGGAAAAACCGCCTGGCTGCAGAATCGCGCTTCACCCACGCATAGCTCAGCACCACCGCTGCCAGGGTATTGGTCAGCACCGTGAAGAAACTGAAGAAGTTGATCAGCCCGCCGAGCAGGCTGGCGCCGGACTCCCAGCGCGAATAGAAAATCAGGTATTGCTGAATCGCCAGGCCCACCCAACCGGTCAGCGCCGCTGCCGCCACATACCGCTTCATGAGGTCAATCCAGCGGGCGTTTGGTGCGCATCAGCTTGACGTACAAGCCTTCGACCTTCTCCCGCGCCCATGGGGTCTTGCGCAGGAAGGTCAGGCTCGACTTGATGCTCGGGTCGCTCTTGAAGCAACGGATATCAATGCGTTCGGCCAGGCCTGCCCATTCGTAGTGTTCCACCAGGGTGGTGAGGACGTGTTGCAGGGTCACGCCGTGGAGGGGGTCGTTGTTTGTCGCGGTCATGCCGGGCCTATGAAAAAGTGCTCACGAAGGCGCACACCTTATCACTCCGCCCTGGCAGGTAAAAAAAGTTCCCGCTTCCGGCAAAAAAAGAGATGTTATATTGTAACTATACATCCCAAATCTTTTCGTCGTTTTGCCAAGGAATGTCCGATGTCCCTCTCCTCCCTGTGGCGCTTGTCGCCGCTCGCCGCCGCCCTGTTGATCAGCTCGGAAGCCCACGCCCTGGAACTGCAACCCCAAGTCATCACCGGCAACCCGCTGGGCAGCGAGCAACTCGCCTCGCCGACCACCGTGCTGGAGGGCGATGAGCTGACCCTGCAACAAAAAGGCAGCCTCGGCGAAACCCTGAACAAGCAGCCTGGCGTGTCGTCTTCGTACTTTGGCCCGGGCGCCAGCCGGCCGATCATCCGTGGCCAGGACGGCGACCGCATTCGTATCCTGCGCAATGGCGTGGGGGCGTTGGATGCCTCGTCACTGTCCTACGACCATGCGGTACCGCTGGACCCGGTGAATGTCGAACGCATTGAAATCGTACGCGGCCCGGCAGCGCTGTTGTATGGCGGCAGCGCCATCGGTGGCGTGGTCAACACCTTCGACAACCGCATCCCCACCGAAGCCATCGAGGGCATCCACGGTGCCGGTGAACTGCGTTACGGCGGCGCCGACACCACGCGCAGCAGTGCGGGCAAGCTGGAAGCCGGCAATGGCACCTTCGCCTTGCACCTGGATGCCAACGCGCGGGAATTCAACGACCTGAAAATCCCCGGCCAGGCCCGCAGCCGCCACGCCCCGGACAGCGATGACGCACCCGGCAGGAGCGGCCGCCTGGGCAACAGCGACGGGCGCCAGGACGGCGGCGCGGTAGGCGGCTCCTACACCTGGGACGACGGTTACGCCGGGCTGTCCTACAGCAACTACGACAGCAACTACGGCTCCCCGGCCGAGCAGGATGTGCGCATCCGCATGCAGCAGGATCACTACGGGTTCGCGTCCGAAATCCGCAACCTGCAAGGCCCGTTTACCTCGGTCAAGGTCGACGCCGGCTACACCGACTACGAGCACCGCGAAATCGAAGGCGGCGAAACCGGTACGGTCTTCAAGAACAAGGGCTACGAAGCCCGCGTCGAAGCCCGTCACCAGCCGCTCGGCCCATTCGACGGCGTGGTCGGTGCGCAGGTGACGCGCAACGAGTTCTCGGCCTTGGGCGAAGAAGCCTTCGTGCCGCAGACCGATACCAACGCCGGCGCGCTGTTTATCCTCGAAGAAATGCAAGCCACCGACCGCCTGAAACTCAGCCTCGGCGGGCGCCTGGAACACACCCGCGTCGACCCCGACGCCAAGGGCAACGAACGCTTCGCCGGCGCCGACAGGAGCAACCACTTCACCGCCGGCAGCCTGTCGTCGGGCGCGGTGTATACCCTCACGCCGATCTGGTCCGTGGCCGCGACCCTGGGCTACACCGAGCGCGCACCGACCTTCTACGAGCTGTACGCCAACGGTGCCCACGTCGCCACCGGCACCTATGAGTTGGGCGACGCCAACCTGAAGAAAGAGAAAGCCGTGTCCAGCGACCTGGCCCTGCGCTTTGACACCGGCACCCACAAGGGCAGCTTCGGCGTGTTCTACAGCCACTTCTCCAATTACATCGGTTTGCTGGGCACCGGTCGTACGCTGAACGACGAAGGCGAAGAAGACGCTGGCGGCATCCCCGAGTACGAATACTCCGGTGTGCGCGCACGTTTCGCCGGCTTCGAGGCCCAGGATCACTGGAAGCTCGGCGAAGGCGCCTACGGCAAGTTCGCGCTGGAGCTGTCAGGCGACTACACCCGCGCCACCAACCTGGACACCGGCGAAGCCTTGCCACGCATCGCGCCGCTGCGCTTGAACAGCGGCCTGCTGTGGGAACTGGACCGCTGGCAGGCGCGCATCGACGTCGAGCACGCGGCCGGGCAAGGGCGTGTGCCGGATAACGAGAGCGGTACCGATGGCTACACCACCCTGGGCGCGAGCGCGGGCTATCGCTTCAACGTCGGCGGCAGCCAATGGCTGGCGTTTGTGAACGGTGAAAACCTGACCAACCAGACCGTGCGTTATGCCAGCTCGATCCTGCGTGATATCGCGCCGGCACCAGGGCGCAGCGTGCAATTGGGCATCCGCACCACCTTCTAAATACACTGAAATGCCCCTGTGGGAGGAGGCTTACCCCCTCCCACCGTTATTGGGCAGCGACGATCTGTCACTGTTACCAAATCTGAAATGATGCATCTTGCGATTCGTGCTTTCTCTTGGTGCGCCAGCGCTTTATCCTTGTCGGCAATAACCTGAAACGTTTCACTCCCCCGGCCGACCCCACTTTGCTGATTATTCCTACCCGCCAAGACAGCGCTGTCTTACGCCGACCTGCGCACGGGAATAAATCTCCCACCTGTGGATAAGTCCGTTATCCACAGAAAAACGTAATTAACGCTGAACCAAGCCCGTGTCGAATCGTCATCTACAGTGAAGAAACACGGGGATACATAATTCCAACGTAACGGAGAAACACAACTATGAGCACTGACGGTGCTTCACGTCCGAGCCGCCTGCTGCCGAGGCTGCTAGGCGTCTTGCTGCTGATCATGGGCCTGGCCTTGCTGGCCGGCGGCGTCAAGCTGAGCCTGCTCGGCGGATCGCTGTACTACCTGCTGGCCGGTATCGGCATCACCCTGACCGGCCTGCTGCTGCTGGCCACCCGCCGCGCCGCGCTGGGCCTGTACGCGCTGGTGCTGTTCGCCAGCACCGTATGGGCCCTGTGGGAAGTCGGCCTGGATTGGTGGCAGCTGGTACCGCGCCTGGCGCTGCTGTTCGCCCTGGGCATCGTCATGCTGCTCCCGTGGTTTCGCCGTCCGTTGCTGCGCGGCCAACCTGCCCCGCTGGGCACTGGCGCGCTGAGCGTGGCCGTGGTGCTGGCCGGTGCAACCGCCCTGGCCAGCCAATTCACCAACCCCGGTGAAATGGTCAAGACCGGCCAACTGGACCGCGACGCGGTACCGGGCATGGCCAGCGCTGCACCGTCCCAGGCCGATGGCGACTGGAACTCCTACGGCCGCTCGGCCTACGGTGATCGTTACTCGCCGTTGGCGCAGATCACTCCGGAAAACGCGCACAAGCTGGTACCGGCGTGGACCTATCGCACCGGCGACATCCCCGGCCCGAACGATCCAGGCGAAACCACCGCGGAAAACACCCCGCTGAAAGTCAACGGCATGCTCTACGTGTGCACGCCCCACAGCCAGGTGATTGCGCTGGACCCGGACACCGGCAAGGAAATCTGGCGCTTCGATCCGAAGATCAGCAGCCAGGGTGCCGAGAACTTCAAGGGTTGGGCGCACATGACCTGCCGTGGCGTGTCGTATCACGATGACGCCGCCTACGCTTCCGAGCAGAGCCCGACCGGCAGCGCCAGCCCGGCCGCCGCGCCGAATGCCTGCCCGAAACGCATCTTCGTGCCGACCGCCGACACCCGCCTGATCGCCCTGAACGCCGACACCGGCAAGATGTGCGAAGACTTCGGTGACAAAGGCCAGGTCGACCTGCGTGCCAACATCGGCAGCTTCGCCCCAGGCGGTTACTACTCCACTTCGCCACCGGCCGTGACCAAAAACCTGGTGGTGATCGGTGGCCACGTCACCGATAACGTCTCCACCGACGAGCCCAGCGGCGTGATCCGCGCGTTCGACGTGCACACCGGCAAGCTGGTGTGGAACTGGGACAGCGGCAACCCGGACGACACCACCCCGTTGGCCGAAGGCAAGACCTACACCCGCAACTCGCCGAACATGTGGTCCATGTTCGCCGTGGATGAAAAACTCGGCATGCTCTACCTGCCGATGGGCAACCAGATGCCCGACCAGTACGGCGGCGACCGTACCGACGATTCCGAGAAATACGCTGCGGGCCTGACTGCCCTGGACATCGACAGCGGCCACGTGAAGTGGACCTTCCAGTTCACTCACCATGACCTGTGGGACATGGACGTCGGCGGCCAGCCGTCGCTGATCGACATCAAGACCGAAGCCGGCGTGAAGCAAGCGGTGATGGCGTCGACCAAGCAAGGCAGCATCTACGTGCTGGACCGCGCCACCGGCCAGCCGGTGGTGCCGATCCACGAAGTGGCCGTGCCCCAGGGCGCTGTCGCGGGCGACCGTACTTCCCCGACCCAGCCGAAGTCCGAGCTGAACTTCATGCCACCGCCCCTCAAGGAGCGTGACATGTGGGGCGTGACGCCGTTCGACCAGATGCTGTGCCGCATCGATTTCAAATCCATGCGCTACGACGGTCCGTTCACCCCGCCATCGCTGCAAGGTTCGATCGTTTACCCAGGTAACTTCGGCGTGTTCGACTGGGGTGGCATTTCCGTCGACCCGGTACGCCAGATCGCCTTCGTGAACCCGAGCTACATGGCGTTCAAATCCAAGCTGATCCCGGCGGCCGATATCGCCAAGCAAGGCCCTCGTGTCAGCGAAACCCAGGGCGTGCAGCCGAACAAAGGCGCGCCGTACGGCGTGATCCTCGAAGCACTGCTGTCGCCCCTGGGCCTGCCGTGCCAGGCACCGGCGTGGGGTTACGTGGCCGCGGTCGACCTGACCACCCACCAGACTATCTGGATGCACAAGAACGGTACCGTGCGTGACAGCTCGCCGGTCCCGGTTCCCCTGACCATGGGCGTACCGAGCCTGGGCGGCACCTTCACCACCGCCGGTGGCGTGTCGTTCCTCAGCGGTACCCTCGACCAGTACCTGCGGGCCTATGACGTGAAAAACGGCAAGCAGTTGTGGGAAGGCCGCCTGCCCGCCGGCGCGCAAACCACCCCGATGACCTACACCGGCAAGGACGGCAAGCAGTACGTGCTGGTCATGGCGGGTGGTCATGGATCCCTGGGGACCAAGCAGGGTGACTACGTGATGGCGTTCAAACTGCCGGATTAAGCTTTATCGGCGGCAAAACCAAGGCGGCTCCCCTCACAGGTAGCCGCCTTTTTCATGGGGGGAGCAGGATTCACTGTGGGAGGGGGCTGGCCGGGATCAGTGTTCGATCACTTCGCCACGCATTGCCGCCAGGCGCGCGATCAAGCGATTCTGCACCGGTACTGCGATCCCTTCGCTGTCCATCGCCTTGATCAAATCCTCCACCAATGCGTTGAAGTCACTGCGGCTGAGGTTCTGGCCCTTGTGGCTCTCGGCCATGCTGTCGCCGGTGTAGGTGCACGGCCCACCCGCTTCCACGCAGAACTGTTCGATCAACTTGTTACGCAGGCGCTGGATATCGATGCGCCGGAAGCGCTCGACAATGCGTTCATCGCGGGCAATGTTGAGCAGCATGCCTTCGACGATGCGGGTAATGCCGGGCATGGCGCCAAGGTCGCGATACAGGCTGTCGTCCCTGGGCGGTTGCTGGGCACAGGCGCTGAGCAACAACGCCAGGCATACGGGTAACAGGCGCATCAGAAACTCCCCTGCACAGACAAGTAGGTGCCGTTCTGGTTATCCAGCGTGGCGATCTCCCCGAGGCGCGCGTAGGCCAACACGAAGGACACGTGCTTGTTGGGGAAGTAGCCAATGAACAGGTCCGCCCAGTCGCTTTCACCGGCAAACGAAAGATTGTCGGGCTTCTCGCGATACTCCACGCCCACCGCCCAGCGCGGGTTGAGCAGCAGCGCCACGGAGCCTTCCTTGAGCAGGCTGCGGCTGTCACGACGATCACCGCCAAAACCGAGCAGGCCGGTTTCATTGGCTCGGCTGTAGCGCAGGCTGGCGTTGACCAGCACGTTGTAGCCAAACGCCGCGCCCATGAACAGGCGGCTGGCAGCCAGGTAGCCTTCGACATCACTGTCACGCCTGGCACCGACCAGGCTGGGAATATCAAAATGGGTGTGGTGCTTGTATTCCAGGCCCAGCGCGACCTGGGGCAAGCGGTCGTAGATCACATCGCCGAACAGCCGCACCTTGAGCCCGAGCACGTCCTGGCCGAGCGTGTCCTCGGGCAGGTTGAGCCTGTGCACCAGCGTGCCGAGGTCGAAGCGCTGGCGGGCGAAAGACAGCTCGACCCGGTTGTCATAGGCCAGCGCCAGCCCCGCCACATCAAGGCGATAGTCCGGCAGGTCGACCGTTGTCGCGAACGCCGTGGCGCCCCATTCGTGCTGCTCGCCATAGCCGGCCAGCACCGCCCACGGCGTGATACCGCCGCCCGCCGTGCCCTCGATACTGCTGGCACCGCCCGTAGCGATCAGGCGACCGTTATCGGCCAGGGTCGTTTGCACGGTCAGGGCGGCCAGGCAGCCGATCAAGAGAGAACGTCGCACGTCAGCCATTCAATGCACCAGGGAAGTCTGCACGCCGAGGGGCAACGCCACCCAGGCTTCGAAAGCGTCGGCACTCAAGGGCCGACTGATCAGGTAACCCTGGGCCGTATCGCACTGCCAGCGCTCCAGCAGGCGCAGGCTGTGGACGTACTCGACGCCCTCGGCGACGACCTTGAGGCCCAGGTTATGGCTCATCTCGATGGTGGAGCGCACGATCACCGCGTCTTCACTGGTTTCATCGAGGTTACGCACGAAGGATTGGTCGATCTTCAACTCCTGTACCGGCAGGCGCTTGAGGTGCGCCAGCGACGAGTAACCCGTGCCGAAGTCATCCACCGACAGGCTGATGCCGCAGTCGCGCAGCAGGTGCAGGACCTTGAGGGCTTTTTCCGGCTCGCGCATCACCGCGCTCTCGGTGATCTCGAACACCAGTTGTTCTGCGGGCAAGCCATAACGCCGCAGCAACGCCGAGACCTGGTGCGCCAGTTCATCGCCAAGCAAGTCGTCCGCCGAGATATTCAGCGACAGCTGCAGATACAGCCCACGCCGGTTCCACTCGCACAACTGGCGAATGCCCTCCTCGATCACCCATTGGGTCAGCAAGCGGATACTGCCGGAGCGCTCGGCCAGGGGAATGAATTCTGCCGGCGAGACCATCCCGAACTGCGGATGCTGCCAGCGCAACAACGCTTCGGCCTGGCGCACATGGCCTTGGCGAATGTCCAGCTTAGGCTGGTAATGCAGCAGCAGTTGGCCTTGGCCGGGCGCGTGGCGCAGGTCGCGGATCAAGGTAATTTGCCGACGGTGCGCCAAGTCGCGACCGTGTTCATAGACATGCAGACGGCCGGGCATTTGCGTGGCGTCTTTCATGGCGATCGCCGCGCGCTCAAGCAAGGTGTGGGCACTGTCGCCATCGGCCGGGAAGGCGGCGATGCCCAGGCGGCAGTCCAGCGCCAGGTCATGGCCGTTGATACGCTGGGGCCGCAGCAACAGTTGTTGCAGCTTGTCGGCCAGGCCTACCGCCTCCTCACTGCCCGCCCCTTCGAGCAGCAGCAGGAATTCATCGGCGATCAGGTGCGCCAGGGTATCGCCGGCGCGCAAGGTGGCTTGCAGGCGATTGCTCACGTTGAGCAGCAATTGGTCCACGGCCTCCGGCCCGGCGGTTTCGCTGGCGGCGCGCAGGTTATCGATGCCCAGGTAGATCAACGCCATCGGTCGTTGCAGGGCAATCGCACTGCCCAGGCGCTCCATGGCCAGCGCACGGTTCGGCAGGCCAGTGAGGCGATCGTGCAGGGCGTTATGTGCCAGCTGTCGCTCGCGCTCGGCGATGCCGCTTTGCATGGCGTTGACCGCGTAAGCCAGACGGCCCAGCTCATCGCTGCGCTTGAGCACCACCGGCGTCTGGTAGTCGCCCTGGCCGATGCGTTCGGCCGCCAGCGCCAGCGCCTGGACCGGCCGCGACACGGTGCGGGCCAGCAGCAAGGCACCGAGCAACGAGGCCATCAGCGCCACCAGCGCAATGCCGAGGATCTTTTCATCCAACGGAATAAAGGCCTGCATCGCCGCATCCAGCGGGCTCTGCAGCAGGGCCAGGACCTTGCCGTTCTCATCGCTGGCCAACACCAGTGATTGGCTGAGGAAACGGCGCTCGACGTGGTCGGTGGTGGACACGCCACGGCGCGGCGAGTCGCCCTGCATCAGTTCGATAACGCTGCCATGCAGTGCTTGGGGCTGGGTGCTGACCAATTCGCCGGGGTGGCCATGATCGATCGCCAGGAACGACACTTCCAGGTTACTCAACGAGCGCAACTCTTCGGCAAATGCGCCGTCCATGCTGAAGCCCGTCACCACCCGCGCAATCGGCAGAGGCGCCAGCACCGAGGCTTCCACCAGCAGGTGCGGCTTGCCTTGCAACGGCACCATCAGCGTGGCCTGGCGATTGCGCCGGGCTTCGCGCAGTGCCTGGTCGTAGCGGAACGTCGAGCCTTCGGGCACTTCGTCGAGGGTGCTGGCCAGGACTTTGCCGTCCATGCCGAGCAGGATCATGTCGCTGGCGTTGATGCGCTTGCCATGGTTCAGCAGCACCGAGCGCATCGTCGCCGAATCGCCACTGGCCACTGCGTCGCGAAAACCGAAATCGGCGGCGAGCAGCTGCACACCATCGGCCAGGCGCCGGCCACGTACATCCAGCAAGCGTTCAAACACCCGCGAACCGACGTCCAACTGGGCCATGGCCTGGCCGCGCACCGCCGAACTGGTCACGGCCTTGACGCTGAAATACACCGCGCCGATGACCACCAGTGACAGCAGGATCAGCACGCAGGCGACCCGCGCCTGGAAGCTATTGCGCAGTTTCACGGGCAGCTCGATTGAAGGCATCGCCAAAGGCGGTAGGCGTCGGCGGAAGGTCTTCCGAAACCGGCTCCAGGCTCAGGACCACACGGTGGCTCAGGCCCGCAGCGGGCACGTGCAGGGTGCCGCCATCCACGGGCTGCATATCCGCCAGTTGCGGATGCCACAGGGTGGCGTGGTAATCACCGGGCGGCAGTTGTTCCAGGCGCACCCGGCCCTGGGCATCGCTGACGCCGAAGCGGGGGTCGTCGGTGACGTAGATGTAGCCGAGCATCCAGTCATGGATATTACAGCCCAGCACTACCACGCCGGGCTTGTCGAACAACAGCGGCTCGGTGGGCGTGCCTTCGTAGAGGCGCAGTTCGAAACGCTTGGCGGCGGAAAAGGAATAGACCTGGTGGCGAATATTGTCGCTGTTGGGAAAGCGCACCTGGGTACCGGTGTGCACCGCCAGCACATGGGGGGCAAAACGCTGGCCGCGCTGGTCCATGTCAGCCCTGGGTACGCCGGTGGGCACCCCGGCCGGACCTTGCAACGTCACCACCGCATCGGCGACCGGGCGGCCATCGGCCAGATGCATCAACACCTCGAGCGTCGCCGCCGAGGCCGGGAAAGCCACCGCCAGCAACAAGGCAACGCGCGGTAACAGGTTAACAAGTGAGGCCATGGGGGATCCGGGAAAAAGCGGCCAGCCTTGGCAAAAAATAAAACCAATGAACAGTATGATGCCGCAAATAAGGCAAAACGCCATCACTGAACACCCGTGCAGGCATCACCGTTGGTCGGTAAAAACTATGCAACCGGTCAAGCTCTGTAGAGGTTATCGACGCCAGCCAAAAAAGCTGTAGTCCGCCGGCGCGTTTTCTAGACCAACTGCCGCTCGCGCCGCATCCACATCTCGAACGCCATGGCATTGAGCGGCCGGCTGATCAGGTAGCCCTGGGCCGTATCGCAGTTCCACTGCTTGAGCAGCTTGAGGCTGGGCTCGAATTCCACGCCTTCGGCCACCACCTTGAGCCCCAGGTTGTGGCTCATTTCGATGGTCGAACGCACGATCACGCCGTCGCCGCTGGTGCTGTCGAGGTTGCGCACGAAGGATTGGTCGATCTTCAACTCCTGCACCGGCAGGCGCTGCAGTTGCGCCAGGGAGGAATAGCCGGTGCCGAAGTCATCCACCGACAGGCTGATGCCGCAGCCGCGCAGTTGCTCCAGCACGCTCAAGGCTTGCTGCGGGTTGTGCATGATCGCGCTTTCGGTGATTTCGAAAATCAGCTGCCGGGCCGCCACGCCGTACTGCATCAGCAAGGTGCTGACGCGGATCGCCAGGTCGTCATCGGCCAGGTCATCCACCGAGATGTTCACCGACAACTGAATGTGCATGCCGCGCTGCGACCACTCGCCGATCTGGCGGATGGCTTCTTCGATCACCCACAGGGTCAGGCCGCCCATGCTGCCGGTGCGCTCGGCCAGGGGGATGAACTCGGCGGGCGACACCAGCCCCAGGGTGGGATGCTGCCAGCGCAGCAGGGCTTCGGCCTGGCACACCTCGCCATGCTTGAGGTCGAGCTTGGGCTGGTAGCACAGGTACAACTCGCCTTCGACGACGGCCCGGCGCAGGTCGCGGATCAGGGTGATCTGGCGCTGGTGGGCGAGGTCGCGGTCCTGCTGGTAGATCTGCAGATAGCCCGGCAGCGTCGCCGCATCGTGGCGTGCGATGGCGGCGCGACTGATCAACTCTTCCACCTGCTGGCCATCGGCGGGGTAGGCGGCGATGCCGATGCTGACCTCGTGGCGCACTTCATCATTGCCGATGCGCTGGGGCTCGGTAAGCAGCGCGTAGAGGCGGTCGGCACGGGCCACGGCGCGGTCGATCTCGGTGTTTTCCAGCAACAGCAAGAACTCGCTGCCGGTGATGCGCGCCGCCGTGTCGCTGGCCAGCAGGCTCATGGACAGGCAGCGGCTGGCTTCGCGCAGCATTTCATCCACGCCCTCGGGACCGAAGCCCTCGTTGATCACCCGGTAGTTCTCGATGCCCAGGTACAGCAGCACTACCGGCCGCCGGGCACTGATCGCACTGCCCAGGCGTTCCATGGCCAGGGCTCGGTTAGGCAGGCCAGTGAGCGGATCATGCAGGGCGTTATGGGCCAGTTGCCGTTCGCGCACGGCGATGCCGCTTTGCATGGCGTTGAAGGCGCGGGCCAGCAAACCGAACTCATCGTGGCTGCGCACCCGCACCGGCGTGCGGTAATCACCGGCGCCGATGCGCCCCGCCGCCTCCACGAGGGCGTTGAGCGGGCGCGACACCCGCCGCGCCAGGAACAACGCGCCGGCCAACGACACCAGCAGCACCGCCAGGGCAATCCCGAGAAACTGCCGGTCCAGCGGCGCAAAGGATTCCAGCGCATGGTCCAGCGGGCTTTGCAGCAATACGCGCACGTCATCGCCGTCGCCGGTATTGGCCAATGGAAGCACGCGGCTGAGCACGCGCTGACCGTGGAACCCATGGATCTGTGCCTCAGGGTTGAGCGGAGCGTCGTGCAGCAGGCTGAGGGCGGTGGCCCGGTACGCGTCGGGCTGGGTGCTGAACAGCGGACCGGGCGTGCCGTCCTGCACACTGAGAAACGACACTTCCAGGTTGCTCATGGAGCGCAGTTCATAGGCGAACAGTTGGTCCATGGCAAAGCCCATCACGATGCGCGCGATGGGCAACGGGTCGCGCACTTCATCCTGAACCAGCAGGTAAGGCCGCCCATCCAGGGCCACGATCACCATGTGCAGGCCACTGCGCCGCGCATGGCGCAAGGCGGCGTCATAGGGGAACGGCTGGCCGCGGGTGAGGATAGGGAGTGTGCTGACCATGACCTTGCCATCCAGGCCCAGCACAAACACTTCGCTGGAACGGATGCCGGTGCCGTGGCGACGCAGTGCCGCCAGGATCGGCGCAGGCTTGCCCTCGGCCACGGCCAGCTTGAACGGACCATCGCCGGCGAGCCAGTCGAGCCCGTATTGCAGGCGCCGCCCGCGCAGGTCCAGCAGACGCTCGAATACCTGGGTTCCGGTTTTCAGTTGGACTTGTGCCTGGTTCTCCACGGCACGGCGGGTGGCGCTCTTGACGGCGAAATAGGTCGCGGCGACCACCACCAGCAGCAACAGCGCCAACACCCCGGCAATGCGGGTTTGAAAGGTATGGCGCCATGTCATGGCAGTGCCCTCCGGCAGCGTTCGCCGCTCGCTGCCGCTGCGTCCCTTAGTCATGTGCATTCCTTGCGCTCTGACCCGCCGTCAAAAAAACATCCATTCAGACCGGAAATTTTGTTTTAGCAGATTAGCTGGGACAGAGCAGAAGCGCACCGAATAAAACCGGGGATTTCACTGTCATTTTATTGGCGACAACCGCTTGACCATGCCTCCCTGTCAGCTGCGGGCGCGCATGAAGTCCCCCCAACGCCGCACCAGATAGTTGTGCTCATCCATGACCGAGTTCCACACCGCAATATGCCCCATGCGCTGCTCATAGGAGCCGCCATCGCGCACCTCGCCGATATCGATCAACGGCAACCCATCACTGCCGAGCAGCTCCTCCCGTGCAGGCTTGCCGGCGTACCAGTAATCCCACTCGGCACTGCTCAGGTGATCACGGCTGCGCGCCGGGTTGCCGATGTAGTAACCCTGGCGCGCCATCACCGCGCCCGGCCAGCCGGACAACCACCAATTGAGGTACGCGTAGGCCGCGTCCAGCACCGGCCCCTGGGCATGGCGCGACAATGACAAGCCGCCGAACCAGGCGCGATAGCCTTCGCGGGGGACCGCCAGGCGGTATTTCACCCCGGCGCGGTGCAGGCGCATCAGGGTTGGCGACCACAGGCTCTGAATATCGATGCTCGGGCTGAGCATCAGTTGCGCGGCCTCTTCATCGTCGGACCAGAACGCGGCGAAATGCCCTTCCTTCTGCTTGCGCACCAGAATATCGGCGAGCACGTCGATCTCTTCGATGCTCATATTGCCGATGTCGTTGAAGCGCGCCAGCCCCGCGCCCTGCACCGCCAGCGCAGCATCCAGCGCGCCGATGGCAGCATCGCTCTGCAGCGCCGTGCGGGCGCTCCAGGCCGGGTCCAGCAGCCAGCCCCAGCTTTCGTTACCGTGGCAAAAACCCTCGGGCAGGCGCTCGGGGCGGTAGGCGAAGCTGTCGGCATTGTGGGTCAGGGGCAGCATGCTGATGCGCTCGGTGACGGTGCTGCCGAGGCTGCCGTCGTGCTGCACGAACAGGCGCTCGCTGGGCACGCTGCCGCTGCCCAGGCGGTCGTTGGGCGACAGCCGACCACGCTTGGGCAGGTCGTTGATCTCGTGCCACAGCGCGATGCGCCGCGTGTCGATGGGCTGGATCGCCCGGGCCGGCCACACGAAGTCGACGTTGTGAAACCATTGGTCGTACAGGTCATAGCTGTCGGGCTGCATCACTGCGATGCGCTGGGCCTGCTCCACATCGTGCACCTGGTACACCAGGCGAATCCCCAGTTCCTGTTCGGCGCGCACCCGCAGGCATTCGAGCAAAGTGACCGAGGTGCCGAGCACCCGTAAGGTGATCATCCGGCGAACCGCCGTGAGAACACCTCAAAGGAGCGCCGCAGCAACGTTGGGTCGAGACCGCGCAGGATAAACACCAGGCGCGATTGCCGCTCGGTGCCTGGCCACGCAGGCAGATGGACCGGGGCATGCAGGCAATGCTGCACGCCATGAATGACGATGGGGGCGTTACTGGCGTTCACGTTGAGCAGTCCTTTGACGCGAAGGATTCGTTCGCCGTGGCATCTTAACAGCATCGACAACCACACCCCGAAGCCGACCCAGTCCAGCGGCCGGTCGAAGGTCATACTGCACACCTGGGCCGTACCGTGGGTGGCGCTGGTGGTCTGGTGCAATTGCCAGCGGCTGACTTCCAGGGCGGGTTCGGCACTGCGCAGGCCTTCGCCGAGCAACAGTTGGTCGCCACTGTGGATGGCGTGGGTATCGAGGACCGGCGTACCGGCGTTGAGCGCTTGCAGGTGCGCACGCAGCGGTTCGCAGTCATCCACAAGATCAGTCTTGCTCAGCAGCAAACGGTCTGCCGCCGCGACCTGGGCCAGCCATTCCGGGTGCAGGCGTTCCTGCAACGCGGCGTGGCTGGCGTCGACCAGCGTCACCACCAGGCCGATATGAAAACGCCCGCGCAGTTGCACGTCGTTGTTCAAGGTGGCGAGGATCGGGGCCGGGTCGGCCAGGCCGGTGGTCTCGAGGATCACCCGTTTGAACGCAGGAATTTCGCCACGCTCGCGGCGTTGCAACAGGCCGAGCAACGCGTCCTTGAGCTCGCCACGGATGGAGCAGCAAATGCAGCCGCTGGGCAGCAGCACAGTGTCCGGCGCGACTTCTTCCACCAGCAGATGGTCGATGCCGATATCGCCGAACTCGTTGATCAGCAACGCGGTATCGCCCAGGCTTTCGCCTTGCAGCAGGCGCTGGAGCAAGGTGGTCTTGCCGCTGCCGAGGAAGCCGGTGATCACATTTAGAGCAATGCTCATATTTACCTCCACGCCCAGTAGGAGCGAGCTTGCTCGCGAAAAATCCGAGAGCGCCACGTACATCCAGACAACACGCGTTATCGTTGACGTTTTTCGCGAGCAAGCTCGCTCCTACAGTGGGGTGTTTTCCAGGTGGTCAAGTAGACGCGGGTCAAGGGGATCCAGCGGCCGGCCGAGCATGGTTTCAGCTGCCTGCCACAGTTGATCCAAGCCGCTCGCCAGTGCCTGTTTACCGGTGGCGCCCACCAGCAGATAAGACGCACCCTGGAAGTCTTCGACCTTGAGCCGGAACACCGCCAGCACCTGGTTGATCGCGGCGATACGGCGCAGGCGTTCGCGGCGCCGGGGCAGTTCATCACCCAAGGGGTCGCTCCAGTGCAGGTCTTCGCCGAGCAATCCGCAGAGTCCGCACATGGCTACACCCCGCTCATGGCATGACATCGCCGGAGTTCGGGCCCAGCGTCTGGCCGACGAACAGGTTGCCGCCCGGTTCACTGGCCAGCAGCACGGCGGTGGGCGCCACCTCGTCCGCCAGGCCGAAGCGTCCCAAGGGCAATTCAGCGGCCTTGGCGCGCTTCCAATCGTCGCTGATACCGCCCACTAACGGCGTCTCGATCGGCCCGGGGGCGATGGCGTTGACCAGCACATTGTCCTTGGCCACTTCCAGGGCCAGGGACTTGGTAAAACCGATGACCCCGGCCTTGGCGGCCGCGTAGTGGGTGAGTTCGGCGCCGCCCTTGATGCCCAGTTGCGACGCCACGTTGATGATCCGCCCCCAACGCTGCGCCAACATATGCGGCAAGGCGCGCTGGCTGGCGACGAACACACTGGTGAGGTCGACGCGCAGCATGTCGTTCCACATCTCGATGGACAGGTCGACGCAACGCGCCTGGGTGAGCATCCCGGCATTGTTGACCAGGATATCGATGCCGCCGAAATGTTCGACGCAACGGTCGACACTGGCCTGGGCGCCTTCGACCGTGCCCACATCGGCCACGCACTCGACCACTTCGGCGCCCAGGTGGCGGCAGGCGGTCGCGGTTTCGGCGAGGCTGGCGGCGTGGCGGTCGGCCAATAGCAGACGCGCGCCTTCAACGGCATAGGCGCGGGCAATGGCGGCACCGATGCCGCTGCCGGCGCCGGTGATCACGGCCCGGCGGTTGGTCAGTTGGTTCATGCAAAAACTCCTGAAAAATTTTACTTCCAATGTGGGAGGGGGCTTGCCCCCTCCCACATTTGGATTGAGTACATCAGTCAGTCAGGCCAGCGCACGGTGAGGCCGCCGTCGATGACGATGCTCTGCCCGGTCAAATAACTCGACGCTTCACTGGTCAAGAACTGCACCAGCGACGCCACTTCATCCGCGCGCCCTACCCGCCCCAACGGAATCGCTCGCGCCGCTTTTGCCAGACCTTCCGGCCCCAGCGAGTTCTTCGCATCCAGCGACTGCGGCGTCTCGATCAACCCCGGGATTACTGCATTGCAGCGAATGCCCAGGGGCGCCAGTTCCACCGCCAGCGAACGGCACAACCCCGGCACACCGGCCTTGGCCGCCGCGTAATGGCTGTGGTCCTGCCAGCCATACACGCCGCCGGCAATCGAGGAGATCGCCACCAGCGCGCCGCCTTCGTTCATATGCCGCGTCGCCGCGCGGAAGGTGCGCATCACCCCGGTCAGGTCGACATTGAGCATCTCGTTCCATAACTCGTCGGTCATTTCCAGCAGCGGCGCACGGCGCAGCAAACCGGCGTTGGCCACCGCGTAATCCAGCCGGCCGAAATGCTGCACCGCCTGCTCGGCGAGGGCGTCCACCGAGTCGGTATCGCCCACGTCCAGCGGCAACATCAGGCACTCGCCCCCCGCCTCTTCCACCCACGACACGGTGGTGCCCGGGTCGTGGGGATCGGCCGGGTAATACCCGCCCACCACCGCCACGCCGCTGCGGGCATAGGCCACGGCGAGGGCTTGGCCGATGCCACTGGCGGCACCGGTAATCAGGGCAACTTTACGGCTCATCACATTCTCCTTACTGAACGGTTTCCGGACGCACATGGCGTGCGGCAAACATCAGGGCGCCGGACAAGAAGCATGGCAGCGCGCCGAACCACAGCGCGGCGGTCTGCCAGTCACTGCCGGCGGACAACACCTGGGTCGCACCAAAGCCCGCGACCACGGCACCAATCGGGCCCATGGCATGGATGATCGCGCCGCCGGTGGCGCGGATGCTGGTGGGAAAGCTTTCACTGATAAAGAACAGTGCCGCCGAGTACGGCCCGATCAGGAAGAACAGGCCCAGGCTGTACAGCCCGACCACCATCGGCATATTGCTTGGGCCAAACAGCATGCCGGCAAACGCCAGGCCGCCGAGCATCCAGCCCAGGCCGATCACATTGCGGCGGCCGATCTTGTCGCCCATCCAGCCGTGGCTGAGGTAGCCGCAATAACCCACCAGGTTGGACAGCACGAGGATGATCAGCGAGTTCTCGAACGAGATGTGGTGCACGCTGACGATCACCGAGGTGCCGAGCACACTGAACACCTGGATCGCTGCCCAGTTGAGCAGCAGCGCAGCGCCGATCACCAGGGTGGCGCGACGGGCCGGGCCACGGAAGGCCGCCTTGAGGCCGGCCTTGCTGTGTTCGTCGTAGTCCACGCCGTAGGTCACGGCAACGTTTTGTGCTTCTTTCACCGCGCCGCTTTTACGCAGTTGGCTGATGCGCTGGTGGATCTGGAACTGCGGGCTCTCCTTGAGCTTGCGCGCCATGATCGCGATGACGATGGCCGGGATCGCGGCGAAGATAAAGCAACCCTGCCAGCCGATGATCGGCAGCAACAGCGCGGTCAAGCCGGCGGCGATCAACGCACCGACCGGCCAGCCGCCCTGCACCAGGCTGTAGATGAAGCCGCGGCGCTTGGTCAGGCGCGGGTCTTCCGAGGCGCCATACAGCTCGGTCAAATAGGTGGCGTTGACGGTTTCTTCGGCATACCCCAGGCCGCCCAGCGAACGGATCAGGATCAGCGGCGACTTGCCCCACGCGCCGCCAATGGCGGTCAGCGCCGAGCACAGGGCGGAACCGGCCACGGTGAAAATAATCCCTTTGCGCCGCCCCAGCTTGTCGACGATCGGCCCGATGGCCAAGGCTACCACGGCGGTACCCACCGCCACCCAGGTCGCGATTTCAGCCTGTTCCACTTCACCCCAGCCGAAGTGTCGGCCGATCTCCGGCAGCAAGGTGCCGAACAGGATGAAGTCGTACACCGCAAACACCCAGGCGAAAAACGCGATCCAGGTGGCGAAGCGCACTTCCTGGGACGTCAGTTGCCGGGGTTTCCAGCCAGTCAGGTCAAGCTTGTTGTAGATGGACATAATCGCGCCTCGGGAGGTGGGGGCTGCTTGGGTTGGGATCAGGTACGCGGTTGGCGGCGGATAAAGTCGTCGGCGATTTCGTCGAAGGTGACAAAACGCACGCCGGCATGGCTCTGGATGTGTTCGATCAAGCGCTCGAGCATCAGCAGCACTTGCGGGCGGCCGGACACGTCGGGGTGGATGGTCATGGTGAACACCGCGTGTTCGTGCTCGCGGTAGACCCAGTCGAACTGGTCGCGCCACATCTCCTCGAGGTGGCGCGGGTTGACGAAGCCGTGGCTGTTGGGGGCTTTCTTGATGAACATCATCGGCGGCAGGTCGTCGAGGTACCAGTTGGCCGGGATCTCCACCAGATCGGTTTCTTCGCCGCGCACCAGGGGTTTCATCCAGGTGTCGGGGTGCTGGCTGTAGTCGATCTTGGTCCAGCTGTCGCCCTTGCGTACGTAGTAGGGGTGGAAGTCGTTGTGCATCAGGCTGTGGTCGTACTTGATGCCTTTTTTCAGCAACAGCTCGTTGGTGACCTTGCTGAATTCCCACCACGGCGCGACGTAGCCGGTGGGGCGTTTGCCGGTGACTTGGGTGATCAACTCGATGGATTTATCGAGAACGATTTCTTCCTGCTCGGCGGTCATCGCAATCGGGTTTTCGTGGCTGTAGCCATGCACGCCGATTTCGTGGCCGGCGTCGGCCACGGCCTTCATCTGCTCGGGGAAGGTTTCCATCGAGTGGCCGGGGATAAACCAGGTGGTGCGCAGGCCGTAGCGTTCGAACAGTTTGAGCAGGCGCGGCGCGCCGACTTCACCGGCGAACAGGCCGCGGGAGATGTCGTCGGGCGAGTCTTCGCCGCCGTAGGAACCGAGCCAGCCGGCGACGGCGTCGACGTCGACGCCAAATGCACAGAGGATGTCTTTAGCCATGGTGTTTCTCCTTAAAGGTTGAGGACGGATTCGACGGACAAGGCCGCGCGCAACAGCCGCGCATCTTCTCCGCTCGGGGCGCTGAGCAGCAGCCCGGTGGGCAGGCCCTGGGCATCGCGGCCGCTGGGTAAGCTGATGCCCGGCATGTCGAGAAAACTGCCGGGCATGGTCAGGCGCAGGGTGGCGAGGTTGGTTTTCACGAACAGTTCGTCGTCGGCTTCAAGCGGTGCCAATGCCGGGGCGACATGGGCGACGGTGGGGGTGATCAGGATCGCGCCGTCGAGGTCATCGAGCAGTTGCTGTTGCAGGCGGCGACGTGCGTCGGTCAGGTGGATCAACTGGCTGGCCGGCAATGTGCGCGCGGCTTCAAGGCGGCGGCGCACGCGGGGGTCGAGGTGCTCGGCGTCAGCACTGTCGAGCAGGGCCTGGTGCAGGGCGAAGGCTTCGAACGCGCCGAGCCAGCCTTGGTGCTTGATCAGCTCCAGGGTGGCCTGGAACGGGGTGCTGTCACGCTCTTCAATCAGCGCACCTTCGGCCTTCAGTCGCTCAACGGCACGCAGCAGGTTGTTGCGCACCGCAGGCTCCACGTCGGCCAGCACCCCCTGTTCCAACACAAAACGCTGCCCTTTCAGGCGGCGGGCACTGTGCTGCCGGGCACGGCCATGGAGCAGGTCGTCGATGGCCAAGGCATCGCGCACGCTGCGGGTCAACGGGCCAAGGCTGTCGAGGGAACGGGCCAGGGGAAACACACCGTCGCGGCTGTAGCGTCGGCTGCTGCTGCGGTACCCCACCAGGCCGTTGAGCGCTGCCGGAATGCGGATGGAGCCTGCGGTGTCGGTGCCCATGGCGATCGGCACGATACCGGCCGCGACCGCCACCGCCGAACCGGACGACGAGCCGCCGGGAATACGCGCCTGGTCGGTGCCATGGGGATTGTGCGGCGTGCCGAAATGCGGGTTCAGGCCCAAACCGGAATAGGCGAGTTCGCTGAGGTTGGTCTTGCCGACACTGACCATCCCGGCACGGCACAACAGGCCCACGCTGGGGGCGTCCAGCAACGCGGCGGGCGCAGTGCGGCGGTAGGCGGCACCGGCGGTGGTGATGCTGCCGGCCACATCGAACAGGTCTTTCCAGGCCAGGGGCACGCCATCGAACACGCTCAAGGGCTGGCCGGCACGCCACCGGGCGGCGGACGCTTCGGCTTCACGGCGGGCGCGTTCGGCGGTCAGGGCAATAAATACGCTGGTCGAGCGGCTCGCTTGATCGAGTGCCTGCTCAAGGACTTGCACCGGGTCGCTGCGACCGTTGGCGAAATCCTCGGCCAGTGAAGTGGCGTCTGACATCAGGGGAAACCTCATAAAACGTACATATTAATAAAATGTACATTTTACAAAGGCAGCTTTCGTGCCAGTCTCTGCGTAGCGCTCTTGGCGCGATTACGCATTCTTACCCATAGCTACGGGATAGATGGTGTTGATCGATGGAAAAAAAACGTGCGCCACGCTTGCGAAGCGCCTTCAATGAAATAATGTACCTTTTATTAATAAGTACATTTTGGTGCAGAAAAGTAACATTCCTACGTTCAAGGCCCCAAAAAAGTGCCACCGACGTGGCGCAGAGTGACAGGCGCAACTTATGAGAGAATCCCCGGCCATCGTCCTACATGCCTTTGAGAAATCGATGAAAGCAGTGTCCGCTTCGGCCTCCCGTTACGCGATGATTCACCAGGTGTTGCGCGACGCGATCGTCAATGGCACCGCCCGCCATGGCCTGGTATTGCTGGAAGCGCCCCTGGCCGAGCTGTTCGGCACCAGCCGCGTGCCGGTGCGCAAGGCGCTGGACCTGCTGCACACTGAGGGCTTGATCTGCCGCTTCAACGGCCGGGGTTACCTGATCAACCCCGACGGCCTGGCCATGGAGCCGCTGCGCCTGCCCTTGAGCCATGCGCACCTGGGCCTCAATGGCGAGGCCGAACTGGTGGACACCCGGCCGCTGGGCGAGCGCATCGTCGAGGAAATCGGCGCGGCGCTGTCCACCTGTATCGCCTTTGGCCATTACCGCCTGGATGAGCAGGCCGCCGCCGACCACTACGGCGTCAGCCGCGCGGTGGTGCGTGAAGCGCTGATGCGCCTGCGCGACCGTGGCCTGGTGGAAAAAGAGCCCTATTCCCAATGGCTGGCGGGGCCCCTGACCGCGCGGGAGGTCACCGAAGATTACGAACTGCGCGCCTGCCTGGAACCCGAAGCCCTGCGCCAGAGTGCCCCGAACCTCGACCGCGACATGCTGGAAGCCATGCTGCAGCGTGTGCTGGATGCCCAGGACAGCCCCCAGTGCAGCCTGGAAGCCATCGAGCAGATCGAAGAGGACCTGCACCAGCGCTGCCTGGCCGGCCTGCAGAACCGCAAGATTGCCGCGCTGATTCGCCAGGGCCAGAGCCCGATGATCATCAGCCGGATTTTTTACCGATTGCTGGGGATCGGCGCCGATCCGGCGATGCTTGCCGAACATCGCTTGATTCTGGAGCTGCTGCTGCATGGCGCATTCGATGCCGCGGCGTTGAACCTGCGCGAGCATCTGCAACGGGCCCGGCAGCGGATGTTGCAGCGCTTGAAAGTCCTGTCGGTGCTGCCAGAGCAGCCACTCCCCGCCTACCTTCACAAAATCAGCTGATCCAATGCGGCAGGGTCGCCGCAGTAATTTCCTGCAATATGTTGCTATCTCACCCCCACCATTGAAACCACTGCTGCCCCGCCCCATCTAAGCTGCATACTTCCTTATGCAGGTGCCCCATGAGCGACCAGCAAGAATTCCCTGATTACGACCTCAACGATTACGCCGACCCCGAAAACGCTGAAACCCCTTCGTCCAATACCGGCCTGGCCCTGCCTGGGCAAAACCTGCCGGACAAGGTCTACATCATCCCGATCCACAATCGGCCGTTCTTCCCGGCGCAAGTGCTGCCGGTGATCGTCAACGAAGAGCCGTGGGCCGAGACCCTGGAGCTGGTGAGCAAATCCGACCATCACTCCCTGGCCTTGTTCTTCATGGACACGCCGCCCGAAGACCCGCGCCATTTCGACACCTCGAGCCTGCCGCTGTACGGCACCCTGGTGAAGGTACACCACGCCAGCCGCGAGAACGGCAAGCTGCAATTCGTCGCCCAGGGCCTGACCCGCGTGCGCATCAAGACCTGGCTCAAGCACCACCGCCCACCGTACCTGGTCGAAGTGGAATACCCGCACCAGCCGAGCGAGCCGACCGACGAGGTCAAGGCCTACGGCATGGCGCTGATCAATGCGATCAAGGAACTGCTGCCGCTCAACCCGCTGTACAGCGAAGAGCTGAAGAACTACCTCAACCGCTTCAGCCCCAACGACCCGTCGCCCCTCACCGACTTCGCCGCCGCGCTGACCTCGGCCACCGGGAACGAGCTGCAGGAAGTGCTGGACTGCGTGCCGATGCTCAAGCGCATGGAAAAAGTCCTGCCGATGCTGCGCAAGGAGGTGGAAGTCGCGCGCCTGCAAAAAGAACTCTCCGCCGAGGTGAACCGCAAGATCGGCGAGCACCAGCGCGAGTTCTTCCTCAAGGAACAGCTCAAGGTCATCCAGCAGGAACTGGGCTTGACCAAGGACGACCGCAGCGCCGACGTCGAGCAGTTCGAGCAACGCCTGGAAGGCAAGGTGCTGCCGGCCCAGGCGAAAAAACGTATCGATGAAGAACTGAACAAACTGTCGATCCTCGAAACCGGCTCGCCGGAATACGCCGTCACGCGCAATTACCTGGACTGGGCCACCTCGGTGCCCTGGGGCGTGTATGGCGAGGACAAACTCGACCTCAAACACGCACGCAAGGTGCTGGACAAGCACCATGCCGGCCTGGATGACATCAAGAGCCGCATCCTCGAGTTCCTCGCGGTGGGCGCCTATAAAGGCGAGGTCGCCGGCTCCATCGTGCTGCTGGTGGGCCCGCCGGGCGTGGGCAAGACCAGCGTGGGCAAGTCCATCGCCGAGTCCCTCGGGCGGCCGTTCTATCGCTTCAGCGTCGGCGGCATGCGCGACGAGGCCGAGATCAAGGGCCATCGCCGCACCTACATCGGCGCCCTGCCGGGCAAGCTGGTGCAGGCGCTCAAGGATGTGGAAGTGATGAACCCGGTGATCATGCTCGACGAGATCGACAAGATGGGCCAGAGCTTCCAGGGCGACCCGGCTTCGGCACTCCTGGAAACCCTCGACCCGGAGCAGAACGTCGAATTCCTCGACCACTACCTGGACCTGCGCCTGGACCTGTCCAAGGTGCTGTTCGTGTGCACCGCCAACACCCTGGACTCGATCCCCGGCCCGCTGCTGGACCGTATGGAAGTGATTCGCCTGTCGGGCTATATCACCGAAGAAAAAGTCGCCATCGCCAAACGCCACCTGTGGCCAAAACAGCTGGAAAAAGCCGGCGTGTCGAAAAACAGCCTGAGCATCAGTGACGGCGCCCTGCGCGCACTGATCGACGGGTACGCCCGTGAAGCCGGGGTGCGCCAGCTTGAGAAACAGCTGGGCAAACTGGTGCGCAAGGCGGTGGTCAAGCTGCTGGATGAGCCGAACTCGGTGATCAAGATCGGCAACAAGGACCTGGAAAGCTCCCTCGGCATGCCGGTGTTCCGCAACGAGCAGGTACTGTCGGGTACCGGCGTGATCACCGGCCTGGCCTGGACCAGCATGGGTGGCGCGACCCTGCCGATCGAGGCGACCCGTATCCACACCCTCAATCGCGGCTTCAAGCTCACCGGGCAGTTGGGTGAGGTGATGAAAGAGTCCGCCGAAATCGCCTACAGCTACATCAGCTCCAACCTGAAGTCGTTTGGCGGCGACCCGAAGTTCTTCGACGAAGCCTTCGTGCACTTGCACGTACCGGAAGGCGCCACGCCGAAGGACGGCCCGAGCGCCGGGGTGACCATGGCCAGCGCGCTGCTGTCCCTGGCGCGCAACCAAGCGCCGAAAAAAGGCGTGGCCATGACCGGTGAACTGACGTTGACCGGGCATGTGCTGCCGATTGGCGGCGTGCGCGAGAAGGTGATTGCGGCGCGGCGCCAGAAGATCCACGAGCTGATTCTGCCGGAGCCGAACCGTGGCAGTTTTGAAGAGTTGCCGGAGTACCTGAAGGAAGGCATGACGGTGCACTTTGCCAAGCGCTTTGCGGATGTGGCGAAGGTGTTGTTCTGATAGAACGCTAGCGCCTGAACTCGCCTCATGGGGGCAAGCCCCCTCCCACACTTGAATGTGTTCACACATCAACATGTGGGAGGGGCTTGCCCCCATGAGGCGTGAGTGGCCGCAACCTGTATCCTGCTTGTAACACCCTGTCTTATCTTCGGTTATGCTCGGTCTTCGTCGCCAAACAACGGAGCCCTCATGACCGCTGCCCGCCTGCTTCTCCCCCTGAGCCTTTGCCTGCTCGCCGCCTGTGCCAGTGCGCCGAAGCAAAACGTCACCGTGGACAACCAGAGCGCCTGCCCGCTGCAACTCAAGACCGGGCAAAACCTGATCCTCACCCTGCCGAGTAACCCCACCACCGGCTACCGCTGGGCCATCCAGGATTCCGCCGGCGGCGTATTGCGGGCCCTGGGCCCCGAGGTGTACAGCAGCTCGGAATCCGGTGTGATCGGCGGCGGCGGCCAGTCCACCTGGCGCTTCCAGGCATTCGCGGCCGGCCAGGGGCGGTTGCGCCTGACCTCCCAGCAACCCTGGGAACCGGAAGCCGAACCCGCCGAGACCTTCGACTGCGCCATTACGGTGAACTGATATGCCATGGCTGATTCTTGCGTTGATGGGCGCCGGCACCTTTATCTACGGCCTGAGCACCCATGCCACGTTGCTGTGCCTGCTGGTCAAGCCGCTGCCGGTGCTGGCGCTGCTGGGCTGGCTGCATGATGCGCCGCCGACCGAGTATCGACGCTGGATCAGCCTCGGGCTGATTTTCTCCCTGGTCGGCGATGTATTGCTGGCCTGGCCGGGCGACCTGTTTATCTTCGGCCTTGGCGCCTTCCTGTTTGCCCACCTGGCCTACCTCAAAGCCTATTGCAGCGACTGCCGCCGCCTGGCGCTGCTGCCGTTGGCGTTGGCGCTGGGCGTGGGCGCGGCCCTGCTGAGCATCCTGATCTCCCATGGCCTCGGTGAACTGCTGATACCGGTGGTGGTTTACGCACTGGTGATCAGCGCCATGCTCTGGCGTGCGCTGGCACGCGTGGGCAGCGATGTGCCGAAACGCTCGGCGCTGCTGGCGGCGGCGGGCGCGGTGTCGTTTGTGTTTTCCGACACGCTGATCGGTATCAATCGGTTTGTGCTGTCGTTCGACGCCGCGCCGTATTTGTTGATCGTCACCTACTGGCTCGGACAGTGGGGCATCACCGCCTCGGCTTTCCATCAGACAACCCGCGCACACGAGGGCCAACTTGGCTAAAATGCCGGCCTTTCCCCCTCGTCGCCGGAACAACCGTGAGCAAAGAACCCGATCGCCTATTCGCCCAGCCCCTGCCCCAGGTGCCGGACTTCGCCTTTAACGAGGACGTGGTGCGGGTGTTCCCGGACATGATCAAGCGTTCGGTGCCCGGTTACCCGACGATTGTCGAAAACCTCGGCGTGCTTGCGGCGCAGTTTGCCCAACCGCACAGCGTGCTCTACGACCTGGGCTCGTCCCTGGGCGCGGTGACCCAGGCCTTGCGCCGTCATGTGCGCACCGACGGTTGCCGCGTGATCGCGGTGGATAACTCGGCGGCCATGGTCGAGCGCTGCCGCGAATACCTCAATGGCCAGGACTCGATGTTCCAGGAGCTGCTGCCGGTGGAGGTGATCGAGGGCGACATCCTCGCGCTGCAGTTCCAGCCGGCCTCGGTGGTGGCGTTGAACTTCACCCTGCAATTCATCGCCCCGGATGAGCGCCTGGCGTTGCTCGGGCGTATCCGCCAGTCGTTATTGCCCGGCGGTGCATTGATCCTTTCGGAAAAGCTGCGCTTCAATGACCTGGAAGAGCATGCGCTGCTCACCGACCTGCATATCGCGTTCAAACGCGCCAACGGCTACAGCGAACTGGAAATCGCCCAGAAGCGCAGCGCCATCGAAAACGTCATGAAGCCCGACAGCCTCGAAGAACACCGCGAACGCCTGCTGGCGGCCGGGTTCTCGAAAGTCGTGCCGTGGTTCCAGTGTCTTAACTTTGCCTCGTTGATTGCCTTGCCATGATTGATCTGTCCCCCCTCGCCCGCCATCTGGTCGGCACCCCGCTGGCCGTATGGGCCCAAGGCCTGCAAGCGCAGCTCGATAACAAGATGGAAAAGGGTCATGGCGACCTGGAGCGTTGGCAGAGTGCCTTGCACGCGCTGCCTAAGATCCAGCCCAGCGAAGTCGACTTGCTCAATGGCCTGGTGCTGGACACCGATTGCGACGACGCCACCCGCGCGCAGATGCACACCGCGCTGATGGGCTTGAGCCCGTGGCGCAAGGGCCCGTTCCACCTGTTCGGCGTGCATGTGGACACCGAATGGCGCTCGGACTGGAAGTGGTCGCGTGTGGCCCCGCACCTGGACCTGAAGGGCAAGCGTATTCTCGATGTCGGTTGCGGCAACGGTTACTACATGTGGCGCATGCTCGGCGCCGGGGCCGACAGCGTGATTGGCGTCGACCCGAACTGGCTGTTCTTCTGCCAGTTCCAGGCCGTACAGCGTTACCTGTCCGAACCCAAGGCCTGGCACCTGCCGTTCCCGTTTGAAGACCTGCCGGCGAACCTGGAAGGCTTCGACACGGTGTTTTCCATGGGGGTGTTCTATCACCGCCGCTCGCCGATCGAGCATCTGCTGGCGCTGAAGGACACCCTGGTCAAGGGCGGCGAACTGGTCCTGGAAACCCTGGTGGTGGAAGGCGACCAGCAACAGGTGCTGGTGCCGGAAGACCGTTATGCGCAGATGCGCAACGTGTGGTTCCTGCCGTCGGTGCCGGCACTGATGCTGTGGCTGCGGCGTGCCGGGTTCAGTGATGTGAGGTGCGTGGATGTGAGCGTGACCACGGTGGAGGAACAGCGCGGAACGGAGTGGATGAAGTATCAATCCCTCAGCGACTTCCTCGATCCGCAGGATCACAGCAAGACGATTGAAGGGCTGCCGGCGCCGATGCGGGCGGTCATCATCGCTAAAAAGTAAGCCCCCAAGCTCCCTGAAAAAATGAAGCGTTCTTTAGAGCGGGGGCTTGGCTCGGCGGGCCTTGAAGAATTCGCTCAACACCGTGCCGCACTCCTCGGCCAGCACACCGCCTTCAAACAACACCCGATGGTTCAGAAAGCCCTGGGTAAAGAACTGCCCCTGGCTTTGCACAATCCCCGCCTTCGGCTCCAACGCGCCATACACCACCCGCGCGATGCGTGAATGCACGATCAGCCCGGCGCACATGCTGCACGGTTCCAGGGTCACGTACAGCGTACTGCCCGGCAGGCGGTAGTTGCTGACAGCCTGCGCGGCGGCGCGGATGGCGACCATTTCGGCGTGGGCACTGGGGTCATTGCCACTGATCGGGCAGTTGAAGCCGCGACCGATGATTTCACCGTCCTGCACCAGCACCGCGCCCACCGGCACTTCGCCCAGCGCCGCGCCTTGGGCGGCAAGGGCCAGGGCTTCGCGCATGAAATCCTGGTCGCGGCTGCGGTCGATGATCGCCGTGGGGCGAAACTGGCGCATCACGCCACCTCGATGGCGGCCATCAGGCCGGTTTCCATATGGTCGATCACGTGGCAGTGGAACATCCACACCCCGGGGTTATCCGCCACCAATGCCACGCGGGCGCGTTCGTTCTTGCCCAGCAGGTAAGTGTCGGTGAAATACGGGATCACCTTGTGGCGGTTCGAGGCGATCACCTTGAAGCTCATGCCGTGCAGGTGGATCGGGTGCTGGTACTGGGTCATGTTCTTCAATTCGAAAATGTAGCTCTTGCCTTTTTCCAGCTTGGCAATCGGGCGGTCGGCGCAGGTCTTGTCGGTGATGTCCCAGGCCTGGCCGTTGATCTGCCAGAGGCTCGGCGGCTTGCCATTATCGACATTCACCGACACTGAACCGACCCACTCGAAATTGAAGTTGAGTTTCTCCGCATTGGCCAGGTCCGGCTCGGCAATCGGGTTGGCGGGCAATGCCGGCGGCCATTCGGTCGGTGCGTCGGTGTTGGCGACTGAGCGGAAAGTGCCCAGGCGCACCGGGCCGTTACGGATCGACAGTTCTTCACCCGCCGGCGGCGCCTTGATCGCGAGGCAGATGCGCATGCCCGGACCCAGCCAGTATTCCTTGCCCAGCGGGCGTGGTTCGACGGGGTTGCCGTCCAGGGCGTAGATCTGCGCTTCGACGTCGGGGATGTTGATGCGATAGGTCAGGGTGTTGTCGAGGTTGAGCAGGCGCACACGGGTGATCTGCCCGGCAGGCAGGTCGATCACCGCCTGGGAGACGCCATTGATGGTCGACAACCGCCCGGCCGTGCCCCCTCGCGCGGCCTCACGGGGAATGCTGAAGGCGACAAAGGCGCCCTCTTCGTCCACATGCCAGCTCTTCAGGCTCAGGGTGCGCTCGTGCTTGAACCCGGTGGGTTCGCGTTCTTCGATGATCAGCGGGCCGACCAGGCCGCGGCCGAGTTCTTCGCTGCTGTTCACATGGGGGTGATACCAGTAGCTGCCGGCGTCGGGCACGCGGAATGTGTAGTCGAAGTATTCGCCGGGCAGCACCGGCAATTGCGAGACGTAGGGCACGCCGTCCATTTCCAGCGGCAGGCGAATGCCGTGCCAGTGGATCGTGGTGGCGACCGGCAGGTGGTTGATAAAGCGCACCCGCAGCCACTCACCCTGGCGCACGCGCAACTCGGTGCCCGGTGCCGAAGGGCCGAAGGCCCAGGCCTGGGTCTTGTGCCCCGGCACCAGTTCTACGTCGAGCGGCGCGGCGATCAGTTCGTAATCATGCCCCGCTTCGGCTTCGGCGACTTTCCCCAGCCAGTAGCGGTAGGCGCCACCGGCGCCGACGCCCACTACGGCCAGGCCTGCAAGACCACCCAGGATTTGTCGACGGGAAAAGGATCGGGACACAACAACCTCACGTATCTGCCGCAGGCGCAGGGCCTGCAAAGGGCGGATACGATACACCTGCATTGGCTAAACAGTAAGGCTTCGCATTGCCGCGGATCTGCGATCAGCGCTTGGCGGCCGCCAGGATCAGGGCTTTCATCTCGGCCACCGCGCCTTTGAAACCGACGAACAGCGCGTGGGCCACCAGCGCGTGGCCGATGTTCAGCTCGTTGATGCCCTTGATCGCGGCCACGGCTTCGACGTTGTGGTAGTGCAGGCCGTGGCCGGCATTGACGATCAGGCCTTCATTAAGGCCGCAGTTCACACCGTCAATGATGCGCTGCAGTTCATCCGCCACTTCGGTCGGTGTGGTGGCGTCGGCGTACCGGCCGGTGTGCAGTTCGATGGCCGGCGCGCCGACACGGCGGGACGCTTCGATCTGGCGCTCGTCGGCGTCGATGAACAGCGAGACTTCGCTGCCGATCTTCGACAGGCGCTCCACGGCGGCCTTGATCCGCGCTTCCTGGCCGGCCACGTCGAGGCCGCCTTCGGTGGTCAGTTCCTGGCGGGTTTCCGGGACCAGGCAGATGTGCGCCGGACGGATGCGCTCGGCGAAGGCCATCATTTCTTCGGTGACGCCCATCTCGAAGTTCATGCGGGTTTGCAGCACGTCCTTGAGCAGCAGCACATCGCGCTCCTGGATGTGGCGGCGGTCTTCGCGCAGGTGCACGGTGATGCCGTCGGCGCCCGCTTCTTCGGCGTCCAGCGCGGCCTTGACCGGGTCAGGGTAACGGGTGCCCCGGGCCTGGCGCAGGGTAGCGACGTGGTCGATGTTGACGCCAAGAAGAATGCGATTGCTGGTGGTCACGGAAGCGCTCCTGAAAAGGGGAAAGAAACGCTGCACAGCATACACGGGGATGTCAGGGCTTTCGAAACAACTCGCGACTGACCAGCGGCCGTCCACCCAAGTGCACGGCCAGCGCCTGGCGCATCAAGCGCTTGGCAGCGGACAAGGCGCCCGGTGCAGTCCAGTCGGCTTCACTCATGGCCAGCAGCTCGGTGCCCTGGAACAGCCCCGGTTGCAGCAGGTACACACGCTCCAGACCCGCATCCACCTGCAGGCGATACATGCCGTCGGCGGCGATGGGGTCGCCGTGCAGGTCGTTGTGCAGTTCGAAGCCGTAGCCCAGGTCGTCAAGCAGGCGCCATTCGAAGGCGCGCAACAGCGGCTCCAGGGGGCGGCCCTCGGCCAGGGCCAGCAAGGTGGCGGCGTAGTGATCGAAGACCGCCGGGTGCGGGTCTTCGGCGGGCAACAGGCGGATCAGCAGTTCATTGAGGTAGAGGCCGCTGAACAGTGCATCGCCATTGAGCCAGGCGGACGTGCCGACGCTTTCCAGGCGGCCGACGTTTTTCAGCTCGCCCTTGCCGCGAAACTCCACGTCCAACGCCACGAAAGGTCGCGCCAATGTCCCCGCCTTGCCCCGCGCGCTACGCAATACCGCGCGCAGACGGCCTTGGGGCGTGAGGAAATCCACCAGCGCGCTGGTCTCGCGGTAGGCGCGGCTGTGCAGCACGTAGGCGAGTTGGCTGGTGGGTGGGGATTGGGACATGGGTTCTCTATCTTGAAAACAACACAAACCTAATGTGGGAGGGGGCTTGCCCCCGATGGCGGTGGCTCAGTCACTTATTTATTAACTGATCCACCGCTATCGGGG